>JAZOWM010000043.1:0-19355 GCA_045659225.1 Alistipes sp. | reverse complement strand
ATATAAGCCAAGTACTCTACTGGGCAAAGGTCGTTGATACCTACTACCTCATACTTCTCAGTCTGTGTGCAAGCTGCACGGAATACCATACGGCCGATACGTCCGAAACCGTTGATACCAATCTTAATTTGTGCCATAATTGTAATTTAATTTATGTGTTATAGAAACTCTGTAAAACCTACAACATTTGGGGCCTTCACCCCATTGTTAATTTTTTAACGATGCAAAGGTATATACTTTGTATATAAATAGCAAATTTTTTGAGGACTTTTTCAATGATTTTATTAGAACACCTCTTGCAGGATAGCGATTGAGCGGACGGAGCGGATAGCATCAAGGTGGATGGAGTAGTATTCCACAAGGCGGGAGAGCATCGCCACGCGTTGTTCTCGGTTGAGTGGAATTTCGCCCAAGAACTCCAAATCGCACTCTGTCAAATCGCGCAAGAGTTCCGCCTCCTCCGCATTCATAGTGTGGTCGTGAAGTGGCATCTCCGTCACGTACAGTCCCTCGCGCATATCGAACCAACACCCTTTGCGATGTTCATTGCCCGGGAAGTAGCCGAGGTAGCGACTCAGATTCGCCAAAAACCAAAGGTGGAAATTTGCCACGCCCTCGTCTATCTCGTCCAAGGCGCGCACCGAGCTATAGACAAAGTCGAAGAGTGGTTCATTCGCCTCGCTCTCGCCCACCAGGCGATACAGCACCTCAGCCATAAAGAGGGCCATTGTCGACTTGCGAATGTCGTAGGGTATGCTCTTGAAGATTATCTCATTCTGCACCTCGCGCATCTTGTGAAGGTCGCTATGCGCGGACTCCAACCCCTCGAATGCCAAGACAAAGAGTGGTTGAAAGAGTGCCATTTTCGAACCTCGCCCGCGCGATGAGCGCACCCCCTGTACCATATAGCTTTGGCGACCAAACCTATCGGTGAGCATCTGCACGACCATACCGCTATCGCCATACTTGACGGTAGATAGCACCACTCCGCGTGCTTTATAGTTTTTCATCGCCTGTGCCACACACTACAAAGAGATTTTTTCGATAGTCTCACGCAATCGTGAGGTGTCGAGATGAGTATATATCTCGGTGGTTTCGATGCTCTCGTGGCCAAGCATCTCCTGCACCTGACGGACACTTGCGCCACCTGCCAACAAGTGAGTTGCAAACGAGTGGCGGAAGATATGAGGGCTTACGGTTTTATCTATGCCCGCACGCTCCACCGCATCACGGATAACATAGAAGACCATAACACGAGTCAATGCCTTGCCACGATTGCTCAGAAAGAGAACATCCTGATTCTTCGAATCCTTCGCTTTGCGTTCATCGAGATATATCATTATGCGCTCGCGCGCCACGTTACTAATAGGTACCAAGCGTTGCTTGCTTCCCTTGCCCATAACGCGAATGTATCCCTCGCCAAAGAAAAGGTCCGATAGTCGCAGTGCCGTAAGTTCCGACACTCGCAATCCACACGAATAGAGCAACTCCAACATCGCTCTATCGCGCTTACCCTTCGTACTATCGAGAGGTACAGAGTTGATAATCTGCTCCACCTCCTCCACCGTTAGGACATCGGGCAGGTGGCGCGAACGCTTCGGAGCGGCAATCATCTCGGTAGGAGACTGCTCAATCTTATCATTGACAAGCAGATAGTTGAAAAACGCCTTCACGCCGCTCAACTCGCGTGCTTGCGAGGAGGTTTTATGATTACGCTCTTCGTAGAGGTAGCCGAGGTATCGCTCGACCATATGCTTCTCGACCTTGGTAGGAGGGACATCGTACCAACGAAGAATAAAGCTCGCAAAGTTGTTATAATCACGCATATAAGCCAACCAGGTGTTTTCTGACAACCCCTTCTCCAGCCTAACGTACTGTTCAAATCGCTTTGACTCCCTATTCCATTTTTCGCTATTATCCACCATAATCGACTATAATATTCGCACCGCCTTCGCTGCCGATGTAAGGGTAAAATCGGAGAGATTTACACCAGTAAGATTCACAATACCGCACTGTTTACCCACCTCGATAGAGCCAAGTCTACCCTCGACACCGAGAGCCTTTGCGCCATTTAGGGTTGCCCACTGCAATAGCTCGGCAAGTGGTACACCCTTAAACATCTTCAGCTCCTCAACCATAGACAACGACCAGTTCGAGGCAAGCGAATCGGTGCCTATACATATATTTAAATTGTTCGCGCGCAAGAGTTCTACGCTTTGTGGTTCCAGGCCCGAGATATAGTTATTCGAGCGTGGGCATAATGCCCAATATACCGGAGCCGAAAAGTGACTCATCACGACATCTATATCCTCCTGCGACACTGCACAGTTATGTACAAATATCACACTTCTATCTTTGGGTACGCACTCGACAATGCGTTGTGCGGGAGTTCTGTAGCGGAGAAAATCGCACTCAAAGCCTACCGACTTATACCACTCGTGGAGTGAGCCACCGCCCACAAAGAGTTCCTTCTCGGATTGAGTTTCGAGAAAGTGAATGGAGAGAGGATTCTCGCAATCCGCGCAGCACACCATCTTAAATGGCACATCCTGCACCGAATAGATAGAGTGGGGGGTAAGCGATGTATTAGGATATTTCAACAGCTTGCGTTGGCGCTCGATATTGCACTCGCGCAGGCCAAAGACTTCGGCGAAGTTTTTATAATATATCGGGCTCTGCTCTTTGATTGCAAAGGAGGTTGCACCATTTACGATATCACCCACGGCATCTACACCCTCCGTCCACATCGCCTTGTCAGCCTCGGCGATAGCCGTGAGTTGCTCCTCCTCCGAGAAGTTTTCGCGCACTCGGCCCATACTTGCCGCAAAGTTGGCAAAGCCTCCACCCTCCTCGATTGCACCACGCAAATATGCGAGTTCGAGGTGTGAGTGGATATTCACAAAGCCCGCGCATAGGACTCCCGAGTAGAACTCCACGCCTGGTATAGAGTCCAACCCCTCGTCATACTGCTCGACAGCGACAATCTCGTGGCTTGTCTCCGAGACTCTAATCGTTATTAGCGGTCGGGAGCGAAACCCTTGTGGTGTCAGCAGATAGTGTGAGGCTATCCTTCTTAACGAGGAAATCATCGGCGAAAATTTTAACATCTACATATCGAGCGAAGAGGCTATCTATCGCCTGCTCGGTCTTTGGTCTATAGACGACCTTCAAATCCTTAATCGTAATTGTCAACTACTCGGCTGGAGTTTTAGACCTCTTTTTCTTCTGCTTGCGCTCCGAATTAGCCTTCTTCTCGAGCATACCGAGGTTGAGGACAATTCTCTGCTCATTCCTTCGAGCAATAATAGTTCGCTTAACCGTTCCGGTCTGATGGAGTCGAACCGAGGCATAGCCACTACGGAAGCCATCTTCATCCTCGAAATAGAACTCGGCCTTACGCGGATATTTTCGGATATCGCCCTCGCACTTGTAGCTATAGGAGATGTCGTACTCACCCTCGTATGCTGGCGATATTTTCAGTTGAAGACGTGTTGTGTCGGCGCGCTTGATCACCTTGATAAGAGTGTCCTGATGGAGAGTGCGCGTAAATGTTCGCACCGCAACGTTTTGGATAGTATCGAGAATCACCACCTTCTTAGCGTGGTATTTATTCTCGCGCTCTAATCGCGATATCGCCTGCTCGACCACCGTGCCAAGGCGGGCACTCTTGCGGCGCGAGAAGTTACCTACGGTGTAGATTACATCTTTTGCAGTATAGCCATACTGCTTGAAGATAGGCTCGTATATCTGCAATGAATCGAGGTCTATATTCTTCTCGCCAATATAGGCATTTACCACAAATGCATCGTGGAATATCTCGGCAAGGGTATCATCTGGTATAACTCGCTTCTTGTGACAGCTACTCATACCCACCACTATAACCACCGCAATAACTGCAGAAAGAACTCTCTTTAACATTATTTTTTCTCTTTAATCATTGTCGAGGTGGCAACCATCGACACTCCGAATGCCACCATCATAAATAGTATAAATATAACCAACAAATCGAGTGGTTGCAGCTCTACAGGATAGCTCTCCACCAAGAAGTTGCCATTGGGCATCTTCACAAATCCGAAGTGCTGCTGCAAGAGCGTAACCGTAACTCCAAGGACCACACCTATGGCTCCTCCAACACCCGATATAAGTAGACCTTCACGGATAAACACCCCTCGAATAAAAGAGCTGTCGGCTCCCAATGAAAGGAGAGTTTTCTGCTCCTCTCTTTTCTCAATAATAAGCATTATAACCGTGCCTATAATCGATAACGAAGCGACTATCAACACCAATAGTGATACAAAGAACACCGCCCACTTCTCGTAACGCATTATAGCATAGAAGCTCTCATTCTTATCCTCACGAAGTACCACCTTGTACTGCTCGCCAAGTTCTCGTTGCAACTGCTCTGCAACTCTCGAATGTGGCGCTCCATCCTCGACTTTTACCAGCAACTTATCTGCCCTGCCCTCGGTGCCAAAGATGCGATTTGCCGCACGCAACGAGGTGAGCGCAAAGGAGGAGGAGTATTGCTGATCGAGAGCTATTGTTCCGCACACATCAAGCCTTTCGCTACGCATAGCAAATGCCGGAAGAATCGAGCCTATCTGTCCTCCGCCTATAGAGTATATATCGACATCTCCTGCCACCATCGAATAGACGCCAAGTTCGTATGCCACGCCCTCGCCCAGCATCAGACGATCGAGTTCGCCTAATTGCACCACGCAATTACCAGCCGAGGTGTAGCGTTCGATGGGAACAACTTTGGCATAGTTCTCATCCACGCCTCGCAATCGTACTGCCACCCTATTATCACGATAGGAGAGGAGCGACTGTCGCTCAGTGATAAAAGAGAGAGCCTCAACGCCAGCTACGCCCTCGACCTTAGATTCGAGTGCAGCATCTTCGAGGTTGAATCCTCCTTGGAGTGTAATCTCGATATCGGCATCGACAGCCTTGTAGAGGTCGCGCACCAACGACTCGAAACCATTGAACACCGAAAGCAGAATCACCATAGCCGCAACAGGTACCACCACCGCCACCAAACTTACGGTAGCGATGATATTTATCACCGAGTGCGACTTACGCGAGGTGAGGTATTTCAGGGCAAATCTCCACTGCATCTCTGTGGTCGGTGTGCTCTATTTACTACTTCTTCAGCAACGAATCAATATTCTCAATATACTCCAACGAGTCGTCTACAAAGAACTGAAGTTCTGGAATAACCTTTACCTGGAAGCGCATACGGCGTCCAAGTGCACCACGGATAAGACGGTTCTGCTGGTTGATAATATCGAGTGTAGCCTGCGCCTTCTCGAATGGGAATACGCTGACATAGACCTTAGCATAGCCCAAGTCGGGCGATACACGAACGGCTGTAACCGTTACAAGTGTTCCGCGTAGCGACTCCGCTATATCGCGCTGAAAAATCTCGGCAATGTCGCGCTGAATCTGTTTTGCAATCTTCTCTTGACGTGTATTCTCCATAGTCTTTTTTTTCTATTTTGTGTAGTTAAATGACTCCTTATTCTTTGGGAAGTTTGGTCTCTTCCAATCCCACTCCTTAAATCCAGCCTTACCAATACGGAAGCCCACCTTCATCGATATGGTGAGATTGTCGAGCGGCGAACGCAGTGGCGTTAGGTAGAATGGATTTTCGCCAGGTTTCATCTCGTAATCGAGATTATTCGAGTAGTATTTCGTTCTATTTCGCAGAATATCGGAGTATCCAAAATCGTACATCACACGGAAGCCGACCTCCATTTGGCCAAAGATAAGGTCGAAGCCTCCTCCTCCACGCAGACCATAGCAGAAGCGATTATCGCGCTCGGGGCGGAACTCATACTTACCACTTACCGGGGACTCCATAACGCCATTCTGGCTGAGGGTTTCATCGTTGCGGAACTTCGAAGCGAAGTTGAACGAGAAGGTAGGTGCAGCCTCGAGATAGAGTCGCATATGCTTCTTGAAGAGGTAGGCGTGTGGTTGCCAAATGATAGGTATTACTATCGAATTGAGGGTTCGCGTATAGTATTTATAATCCTTCTTGTCATCGTAGTAGAATGCAATAGGAGCAAACGAATATCCGCGTTGCAACAGCTCGACATCGATACCAAAGCAGGCAATAAAGCGAGGCATCGAGTAGTAACGCCACGATAAACCCACCTCGTAGGTTCCCCAAATAGCTTTCATCTCTTGGTCGGGATATGGGCGAGCCGTAGCCATACCCGAACCTCCCGTAACGGCTATCGTATGTTGGGCCCTACTCTCGGCAGTCATCGCCACCGAGAAGGCCAACGCCAAGGTTAATATCTTTACAAATCGTCTCATTCTTTTTTATTACTATGGGTAATAGGGACTCTAGGGAATCTAGGGCGCACCTACGCTTTTCAACTCTCGTCTTTCGTCTTTATCTAAACGTATTTGTTGCATTCTTCAGGCTGCCCGCCATTCCGCCAAAGCCCATACCGCCACCACTACTGCTACTTTGTTGGGTTTGGTTATGATTTTCGTGCTTACCCTCGCTATGCTTCTTCTTCCACTCCTCGTAGAGTTTCTGCAAGCGCGCACCCTCCTTCTCATCGAGCATCTTCACCAGATTCTCCATCGTCATAGGCAGGAACACCTTGTTCATATCGATATTTATCTCGAAGTCCCAATTCATCTTTGTCGTGAAGGTCTCCTCACCTCGCTCGTTGAAGTAGCCCTCGGCTCGCTCGGGTTGCAATCCCGCGATAACATCTCCTGCATCCCACTTACCATTGCCATTCTTATCCTCGATAATGCGCAAACGGATATCGCCCGGAGTGACATAGTTGAAGCGATACTTGCCCGTTTTTACTCCATTCAGCTCCTGCAAGGTCTTGCCCGAGCTATCGGTCAGCAAGATGATATAGCGGTTATCACCCGAACCAGTAACATTGAGCGACACGGTGGCAAACTTCTCGGGATCGTATGTGGTGAACTCCACCACGGTAGAGTCGTTCTCATAGCCCATAACATCGGTAACCGATTTCTTTGGGATATAGAGTTGATAGTTTGTCTTCTCCTCCCATTTTGCCCTCACCATCCAGCGACACATATTCATAGTGTCGCGCACAAGGTGCCAATCAATCGGCTTCTTGTTCTTATTCTCGTCTAAGATAGCAATCTCCATAGCCAACGAATCGAACTTAACGGCAGGGGTGCCAAATACAATATCGAAGCCCTTTTCGGGGTTCACCTCCTTGCCTGCCGATATTTTCAACGAGAATGGATTTTTATAGTTGGGATCTTTATACTCCTTACCCTCGGCCTTAGCCTTCTCTTTCTCCTTCTCGATACGTTCACGCTCCTTCTCCTGCTCCTTGGTCTCGACCAACTTCCAAGCGAGTTTCAACGGCTCGCGAGTCTTGGAGAGCTGACGCAACGAATCGTGACGATAGTAGACAATCTTTCCTTTGATGGTATCGGGCAACTGCTCGGCTGGCATATTGAACCATACAACCATAGTATCGCGACCATTGGTTTGTGGATCCAAAAGAACCTTGTCGCGCGGTATATTGTCGAATTCCAACGAATCGATACGCGGATAGTCGGAGTTGAAGTAAAATATAGCCTTTTTCTGCTCGGGGCGTTGAGCATCTACCAAACGCTGATTGACAAATGCCTTGTCGGTAAACATTCTAAAGTAGAGCTGAGGCTCGGCAGTCGGATACATACGTAACGAGTCGAACCATATCGCAAACTCTGGCATCTTGGCAGGATTGTAGACGCTATCGAGCAGACCTACCATATCGGTACCAGGCTCGTAGAGTTGATTATCGTTCTTGTCGCCGATAGCATAGATGCGATAATTCACAGGCTTGAGGTTCTGAGCAATGAAGATTCCATTGTTCTGCGCTCGTGCAATCACATCGGGCTTACGATTGAGAATTGTAGAGTCGTAACCTGGTGTCGAAGGTAGCGAATCGGCTACATAGAACCATATAAATGTGCGACTCACCGAATCCGCCTTATACGAATCGGCGGTATAGCCCGAACACATCATCGAATCGACCTTATCGCCCGTAGAGAATACATAGCGCATAGCGTTGAGTGGATTACCCTCGTTGTTGTCGCATACGGTCGAGCCGAGATCTATGGCATAGGTGGTATTCTCCTTCAAGGTGTCGCGAATGGTGATAACAATACCCTTGCCACGCATAGTAATGAGCGGTTTCTTCTTCATAGCAGGAGAGGTATACATCTCCTTGTTCTGATCCTTGAGCTGCACAAACTCGTTGAACTCAATATAGACCTTCTTGGCTTTGAAGTTGGTGGCAAAATTCCCTGGATCAATCTTCACAATCACCGGTGGTAGAGTATCTTTTGGTCCACCTTCGGGTGTCATAATATTGGCACAACGCGAAAAGAATGCCCCTCCAAAGAGCAGCAATACTACGAATCGTAACGCTATTTTTGTTCCTCTTGTCATCTTCTACAAACTATTTTCTTATAGTGTTTCGGGTGCATCAGTACCCTCAGGACTTTCAGGCACTTCGGGAGTTTCGGGCGCCTCAGGGGTTTCAGGCACCTCGATAATTGGAGGTCGCACTGCCGTGTCGGGAGCCACAACTGTCCACTTGAAGCCCGCCTTCGAGCCCTCGTTATATTTTCCTGTTTTCCAGGTATGGAATATCAGCGTTAGGTAGGTGGTTGGCAGATTCTCCGCCTCGGCACTTCGAGCTATATAGGCATACATCTTTGCCTCGGGGTAGACCACAACCACAATAGCTGTACGGCCATCTTGATAAAGCGAAAGGTAGTTATTATCCGAGCCCTCCATCGCGTATGGCGAACTCTCGGCATCGGGTTCTGTGAGTCTCTTGCCACTCTCGACATTGGTCAAGACCTTTGCGGCTGCATCTTCATACGACTCCACGCTCCATTTGCCCGAATCGATATAGTAGAGATAGGCGTAGCAACCCTCGGCAGGGAGCATAACCTTGCGTACCTCCTTGAGTGTCTCGGTAACCTCGCCGGTGGTGCTATCCACCGAGCTCTCCTTAATCATTACAGGCACCTCCTCAACGACCTTAATACACAGAGTGGTTGCTCTGGTAACCTTCTTGAAACAACTCGTAAGCGACAACATTGCCACCGCCAAGATTGTTATATTTCGCACTATTTTAACCATAAATCTTATCTATTTTTTCAGCCAACTGCTCCTTGCTGCACTGCAACAACTCGCATAGTGGCGTAATCACAAACTCTCTCTCCATAATCAGCGGATGGGGCACCTTCAATCGCTCGGTCAAGATATGCTCCTCATCGTAGAAGAGAATATCCAAGTCTAACGTTCGTGAGCAATATCGCTCGCCTCGCTCCACCTTTTTTGCCTGTTCCTCATTTCGGTTGCGTCCCAAGAGATTTTCCACCTCCTGCAGTGCATCGAGCAACGCCTCTGCCTCCAGTTCGGTCTCCACTTCCCAGGCACAATTTGTAAAGAGCATCTCACTCTCAAAGCCCCAAGCCCTACTCTCGTGGTTCTGCGACCTTGCCACAACCTCAACACCTCGCTCGGCTAACAATCGCTCCGCCTCGACAAAACGGCTTGCGGTGTCACCTATATTTCCGCCTGCAAGTATTACTGCTCGGTGCATCATTACTTGCCAAAGTTTATATACTTACTTGTCGAAAGTGCAAACCACGACAATACAATTCGAGGATCGCCATTCTGTCTGAGTCGGCGCACCGCCTGTTCCAACAACTCAACTATCTGCTCGATATTCTCCGAGCCGATATATGGCGAGAATTTCTGACAGAACTCCGCCTCCTCGCCCCAAAGGTATGAGGCTTGCGCCACACCTGCGTGGGTGATATAGGCCTCTCGCAGCAGACGTGCAAAGTCCGACATCAACCCCATCTGTCTTTCGCGCGACAACGCCGCCACCTCGTCTGCCCAAGCCAAGAGCTCGAGGTGTTTATTGAGGTAGCAGTGGCGCATCATTGTACGGAAGAGGTTGAAGTTTTCATTTCTAATTTCGTCCTCCTCGCCCGAGAGGAGTTGTCGCAGCTGCAACAGATCGCCACAAGCCAAACGGGCCATATTGCGCACCTCCGCCTCGTCAGCCACTCCACTCTTGCGAATCTCGGCAATCAAATCCTCCGCCGAGAGACGCGGTACGGTAACCTCCTGCGTACGCGAGAGTATCGTTCCGAGAATCTTGTCGGGTTGCTCCGCCACCAGGATAAAAATGGTATCCTCCCACGGCTCCTCCAAGATTTTGAGTATCATATTTGCCGCCCTTTCGTTCATCGTCTCGGGCAACCAAATAAGCATAGTCTTATACTTCGAGGCGAACGACTTGAACGACAACTTGCGAATCATCTCCTCCGCCTCACGCACTGCGATAGCACCCTTCAAGGTCTTACCCAAATCGAGCATATCGTACCACTGCTGCGCCGAGAAGTAGCCACCCGTACGCTCGAATAAGGCTCGGAACTCCTCGATAAAGTCGTTTGCCACCAATCCATTTGTTGGTTTCTTGCCCTGCTTGTTCACGGGGTATACCAAGTGCAAATCGGGGTGAGCCAACTTCTGAATCTGCTGACACGATGGGCACTCTCCGCACGAATCGCCATCGTGTCGGCTAGTGCAATGGAGATACTGCGTATACGCCAAAGCCAAGGCGAGCGTACCCGAGCCTGCCGCACCCACAAAGAGTTGTGCATGGCTGATTCGGCCTCCGTCAATACCTGCGGCAAGTCGTCTCTTCAAATCGGCGTGACCTATTACATCGCAAAATCTCATCGCTATCCTCTTCTCAAAATATGGTTAAACATTGCCCTTAAATCTATCTTCTCGCGCCACACAGCATACGCCAAGTAGAGAACGATAAATGCGGTCGAAAGTGTATATTGCAAGAGCTCATTCGGCATCTCCACCCACTCGGCAACAAAGAATATCGCCAATCCCAAGACGATATACTCCGCCATACGACCAAATTGGTAAGGTGTGGGATAATATAGGCGATTCAGTACAACACTTACTGCCACCATAACTGCCTCGGCAGCAAAGCGACTCCAAGCAGCACCATAGTAGCCCATCTTCGGTATCAGCAAAAAGCCGAAGCCCACAGATGCGAACAAGCCCGTGAGCGTTATCCACAAAGCGAACTTGGTCTTCTCCTCTCGCTTGTACCAGAACGAGAGGTTGAGCCAAACACCGCTCAAGATATTTGCACCAAGCACAACGGGCAAAATATGTATTCCCTCGCGGAAATCGCGTCCCACAATGAGTGCAAACACATCGCGATAGAGTGCGATGCCGAGGAAGATAAACATCGACACCATAACAAAGTATTTCAGTGCTGCAGCATTCATCGCCTTGAACTCCTCCTTGCGGTAGTTTGCCAAGAAGAATGGTTCTGCCGCCAAGCGATACATCTGCGTAAAGAGAGTCATCACTACGGCAATCTTCGTAATTGCGCCATATATGCCGAGTTGCGCCAATGCCCCTGCAGGAACGAGGTACTTTATGAGTTGTCTATCGATAAATTCGTTCGCAGTACCCGCCACACCCGACAAAAGCAGAGGCAACGAGTAGACGAAAATCAAAAGTAGCAACCCCTTATCAATACGCAAACTAACACGCCCCGAAGCAAGAACTACCGCCACAAGTGTTACGGTACTTGCCACAAGATTTGCCACAAATGCCCAGCCTACGCCAAAATCCGAATCGAACAATCCGACAGTCCAGAAAGCCACCGCCAAGCCTACCTGCAAGACAATGTTAAAAAGTTTGAGCGAGACGAAGGTCAATGCCTTGCCCTGCTCGCGCAATCGTGCAAACGGAATACACGCTGCCACATCCATCATCACGATGGCTGCCACGGTAACCACATAGAGCGGATTTGCAGCATAGACCTCGCCCATCAAAGCCGAAGCCTCATTGCGGAACAACACAACAACGACAAAAAAGAGGAGCGCAGCCAACGAAGTTACACCCCAAGTTGTAGCAAATAACTTGCGTTTATTTTGCTCGACATCTCCACCCTCCAGCTCGGCCTTTGCAGCAAAGCGGAAGTAGCTCGACTCCATACCCATAGTAAGCACTACTAGCGCAAACGGAATCAAGGCGTAGACATCGGTAATAATACCATACGACTCTACTCCAAAGATACGGGTATAGAATGGCGTCAGCAGGTAGCTCAGCATTCTGCCGAGTATGGTGCTGATACCATAAATAGCCGTCTGTTTAGCAAGTTTTTCGAGCATCTGTTCAACCTCTTCTTACGCATACACTTACGCCCACGCATCACGCGCGCATAAGCATTCAAGGTGCAAATATAGGCAAAAAAGTTGAAATTAGAGAGATAGCGGAGGAGAAAAAAACACAAAAATAGACCATTTCATATTTTTGATTATCTTTGCAGAAGCAAACAAATACAACTAGCTATTATGAAAAAACTATTTATCACCCTTTTCGCAACACTATTTTCGGCATCGCTAATTGCAACACCACTACAATTAACCCCCAAAAATATTGATAAAATTATCAAGGAGCTAACTCTTGAAGAGAAGGCACACCTTGTTGTCGGTGCGCAGCTCAAAGACAACAAGGATGCCGCAGGAGAGGTGGGATACACACGCAAAATCATTCCGGGAGCAGCAGGCACAACCTACCCCGTTCCTCGACTTGGAATCCCTGCCATAGTCGTTGCCGACGGACCTGCGGGACTACGCATTGCCCCAACTCGCGAAGGCGACTCGCAAACCTACTACTGCACAGGCTTTCCCGTGGGAATTCACCTCGCTTCGACTTGGAACAACGACATCATCTACAATGTGGGCGATGCCATCGGGCAAGAGGTCAAGGAGTATGGTGTGGATGTATTGCTTGCACCGGGTGTAAACATTATGCGAAATCCGCTCTGCGGTCGCAACTTCGAATACTACTCCGAAGACCCTCTTTTAGCAGGCAAAACAGCAGCCGCGATGATTAACGGAGTGGAGAGTCACGGCGTGGGAACATCGCTCAAACACCTTGCAGCCAACAGCCAGGAAATCAACCGATTGGCTAACGACTCGCGCCTATCATTGCGAGCTTTGCGCGAGATATATTTACGCAATTTCGAGATTGCTGTAACCGAATCTCAACCGTGGACCATAATGACATCATACAACTACATCAATGGTCGTCACGCATCAGAGGATAAGGGTCTTTTGGAGGATATTTTACGCCAGGAGTGGGGATTCGAAGGCTTGGTGATGAGCGATTGGAATGGAGGTTACGATGCCGCGGGACAGATCGCTGCTGGCAACGACCTTATTATGCCGGGCAAATACTTCCAATATCAAAAAATTGTCGATGATGTAAAGTCGGGAAAACTTGCCGAAGCAGACCTTGATAGATGTGTTAAACGAGTTCTTGAACTTGTGGTTCGCACCCCTCGTTTCCAAGGTTACAAATTCTCGAACAAACCCGATATGGAGGCACACGCAAAGCTCACTCGCGAAGTTGCTGCCGAAGGTTTTGTACTTCTCAAAAATGAGGGCGTAACCCTTCCTCTCAAAGAGCGCAAGGTTGCGCTCTTCGGCTCGACATCATACAACTTTATCGCTGGAGGTGCAGGCTCAGGCGATGTTCATCGACCTTATGTGGTCGATCTGCGCGACGGATTATTGGGCAATGGATTCACACTCAATGAGCCACTCGACCAACTCTACCAAAAACACATTACAAGCGAGAATAAGCGTCTTGCTCCACAGCAAAAACTACGCAAATGGTATCAATACGCACTCCGCCCTACCGAGCTACAACGACCTCACGCAGATATTATCAAAGCTGCACAATCCGACGCCGAGGTGGCAATAATAACTCTTGGTCGCCACTCCTCGGAGGCATTCGATCGCCATATCGAGCGCGACTTCCTACTCTGCCCCGACGAGGAGGCACTGCTCACAGCCGTAAGCCGAGAATTTCACAAAGTAGGCAAAAAGGTTGTCGTGATTTTGAATATCTGCTCGCCTATGGAGATTGCATCGTGGCGCGACAAAGTGGATGCCATCCTCATCTGCTGGATGCCGGGTCAGGAGGGTGGTAATTCGGTTGCCGATGTACTGCTCGGTAAGGTGTCGCCAAGCGGTCACCTTCCGGTAAGTTTTCCTATCAGTTATGAGGATGTACGCTCGGCACAAAATTTCCCTCGCAATGTACCTGAAAATGGGCTTAACCAGTCACGTTTCAACATCTCGACCGTAGGCAAATTATACGATGTTAAGAACATTGACTACACCAACTACGAAGAGGATATTTATGTCGGCTATCGCGACTATGCCACACGCAAAATTGAGGTAGCATATCCTTTTGGATATGGTTTAACATATTCGCTGTTTGAATTGAAGAATATGCAGGTAAAAGAGGGCAAAGATGACTACAAGGTTATATGCGAGATTAAGAACATTGGCAACGCCCCTGCAAAACAAGTTATTCAGCTCTATTCATCAGAACTTGCTCCTGAGGTTGACCGCCCCGCAATAGAGTTGCGCGGATACAAAAAAACACCTCTCTTACAGGCAGGAGAGAAGTGCGAGGTTGAGATTGTTATCAAGAAGGTGGATTTGATGTCTTACAACGAAAAGGCTGCCGCATGGAAGCTCACAAAGGGTGACTATGAGCTATTGCTCGGATTCGACTCGCAGACTCTTCCGTTGAAGCAACGCATATCCATTACCAAGGAGTTGTTGCGCCCTGTAACGACAATTATGAAACCCGCCAAGGGCGAAATTTTCATCAAGTAAGTAATCCTACGGAGTATTTGGGTTGTTAGGGCAAAAGGCTCTAACAACCTTTTTTTATTGAAAATCAAAGAATTTTGCATTTTGTATTTTGCATTTTGCATTTTAATTTCTACCTTTGCAGGCTATTTCGCGTGTACGTATTATACGCGCAGGCATAATTCACTAATTATTAACTTTTTAACGAGCGATTGTATCGCAAATTTTTAATTGTATGGAGAATACAAAAGTATCAGTCGAGAATTTTGATTGGGCAGCGTTTGAGAACGAGTCAGGTCTTTACGATCAGAGCCTTGAGCAGATCGAGAAGGCTTATGGCGATTCTATGTCTAACATCGCAGTAGGCGAGACCGTAGAGGGTACCGTTACTGAGATCAACAAGCGCGAGGTAATCGTAAATATCGGCTACAAGAGCGAGGGTGTTATCCCTGCATCAGAGTTCCGCTACAACACTGAGCTCGCAGTTGGTGAGACTGTAGAGGTTTATGTTGAGTCGGTTGAGGATAAGGGTGGTCAGCTCCTTCTCTCGCACAAGAAGGCTCGTCAGCTCAAGTCTTGGGATCGTGTTAACGAGGCATTGGAGAAGGACGAGATCATCAAGGGTTATGTTAAGTGCCGCACTAAGGGCGGTATGATTGTTGACGTATTTGGCATCGAGGCATTCTTGCCAGGTTCGCAGATTGATGTTAAGCCAATCCGTGACTACGATGTATATGTTGACAAGACAATGGAGTTCAAGGTTGTTAAGATCAATCAGGAGTACCGCAACGTTGTTGTTTCTCACAAGGCTCTCATCGAGGCTGAGTTGGAGGCACAGAAGCAGGTTATCATGTCGAAGTTGGAGAAGGGTCAGATCTTGGAGGGTGTTGTTAAGAACATCACTTCGTATGGCGCATTCCTCGACCTCGGTGGCGTTGATGGTTTGATCCACATCACAGATCTCTCTTGGGGCCGCGTAAATCACCCTGAGGAGGTTGTATCACTCGACCAGAAGTTGCAGGTTGTTATCACCGACTTCGATGAGACTAAGAAGCGTATCGCTCTCGGTTTGAAGCAGCTCACTGCTCACCCTTGGGAGGCACTCAACGCTGATTTGAAGGTTGGTGACACCGTTAAGGGTAAGGTTGTTGTTATGGCTGACTACGGTGCATTCGTTGAGATCGCACCAGGCGTAGAGGGCTTGATCCACGTTTCGGAGATGTCTTGGAGCCAGCACTTGCGTTCGGCTCAGGACTTCATGAAGGTTGGTGACGAGGTTGAGGCAGTAGTATTGACTCTCGACCGCGAGGAGCGCAAGATGTCGCTCGGTATCAAGCAGCTCACAACCGATCCATGGGAGGCAATCGAGACTAAGTACCCTGTAGGCACAAAGTGCACTGCTAAGGTTCGCAACTTCACCAACTTTGGTGTATTTGTTGAGATCGAGGAGGGTATCGATGGCTTGATCCACATCTCAGACCTCTCTTGGACAAAGAAGGTTAAGCACCCAGGTGAGTTCACTCAGGTAGGTGCTGATATCGAGGTTGTAGTTCTCGAGATCGACAAGGAGAACCGCCGTTTGTGCCTTGGCCACAAGCAGTTGGAGGAGAATCCTTGGAACGAGTTCGAGCAGCAGTACACTGTTGATTCGGTTCACACAGGTACCGTTGTTGAGTTGACCGAGAAGGGTGCTATCGTATCGCTCGGCGAGAACATCGAGGGCTTCGCACCAGCTCGTCAGTTGGTTAAGGAGGATGGCACTTCTATCAAGAAGGGCGAGACCGCAGAGTTCAAGGTTATCGAGTTCTCTAAGGCTACTAAGCGTGTAACTTTGTCGCACACTCGTATTTTCGAGGAGGTAAAGCGCGAGCAGGTTGCAGCTGAGAAGGCAGAGCGCAAGGCAGCTGCAGATGCTGCTAAGGCTTCGATGAAGAAGATCCAGCAGTCGGTTGAGAAGACTACTCTCGGCGACATCGCAGGTCTTGCAGAGTTGAAGGCTCAGTTGGAGAAGAAATAATCCAATCCGCCTATAAAGCAGAGAGGCTGTCCAGTTTGGACAGCCTCTTCTGTTTTGCCATTACTCTTTCATTTCTAAGCAAGAGCTAAAAACCCGTCTTTTGTATCTCCGCGAACTCTTTGAGTTGTGCGACCAGCTTCGGTAAGCCGACTGCTGCACGCTCCTTCTTGTGGAAGATCTTGTTGCGGAGGAACGGAATCTTAGGCACCGCTGGATCGACCACATAGATAGGTACATCGTTATTCTTCACCCAGCCCACCAACGATGCCGCAGGATAGACCGCCAACGAGGTGCCGACAACAATCAACATATCCGCCTCCTTGACGATATCTCTCGCCTTGTCGAACATCGGCACTGCCTCACCGAAAAAGACGATATGTGGGCGCAATAACTCCCCATTTGGGGCGGTCTCGTCCAAAGTCTGCTCGCGCGTACCAATATCTACAATATACTCCTCGCTACTCTCGTTGCGAAGTTTGGTCAATTCACCGTGAAGGTGAGTAATCTTGGTCGAGCCAGCAAGTTCGTGCAGGTTATCGATATTTTGGGTGATAACCTCTACATCGAAATACTGCTCCAACTCAGCCAACGCCTTATGACCAGCATTAGGCTGCTTGCCCGCCATCTCCTTGCGGCGCATATTGTAGAAGTTGATAACCTTTGCTCTATCGCGCGCCAAAGCCTCGGGTGTGCAGACATCCTCAATCTTATAATTCGCCCACAGACCATCGCTACTGCGATAGGTCGGAATACCACTATCCGCCGAGATGCCAGCACCCGTAAGAACTACAATCTTTAACATATAATTCTCAATTCTTAATTCTCAATTTGGCATTTATTTCTTAAAATAAATGTCCAACAACTCCTTCGCTGCGATGAACGAGCTCAGCTTCGCACTCAGCACGCGTTTCTCAACATCCGCAATACAGCCCTCAATCTCGGGATTGAGATAGAAGTGGCTCTTCAGAGTCTCGTTTATACTCTCGTACATCCAATACTTATTCTGCTCGTTGCGGTGATGCTGGAAGTAACCATTAGCCTTGTTATGCTCGATATACTCCTCTACGCCCTTCCATATCTCCTCCAAGCCCTCACCTTCGAGTGATGAGCAGGTGTAGACCTTCGCTCTCCAATCGCTCTCTGGAGTTGGGAAGAGCTGCAATGCATTTTGGAACTGACGGCGAGCCAACTGCGCCTTCAACTTATTCTCGCCATCGGCTTTGGTGATGACCATCAAGTCCGCCATCTCCATAATACCGCGCTTGATACCCTGCAACTCGTCTCCTGCACCCGAAATCTGCAAGAGAAGGAACATATCAACCATCGAGTGAACTGCAGTCTCGGACTGACCGACACCCACCGTTTCGATGAAGATAACATCGAAGCCTGCAGCCTCGCACAAGACTACCGTTTCGCGAGTCTTACGCGCTACACCTCCGAGTGAGCCTGCCGATGGCGAAGGGCGGATAAAGACATCAGGGTTGTTGCAGATGGTCTCCATACGGGTTTTATCGCCCAAGATTGAGCCTCCACTACGCTCCGAGCTTGGATCGATAGCCAAGACTGCCAACTTGTGATGCAAGGATGTAACCATATTACCCACAGCCTCAATCCAGGTCGATTTTCCTGCGCCTGGCACGCCCGTAATACCGATACGCACCGAGTTGCCAGCATATGGCAAGCAGCGCTCGATAATCTCCTGCGCCTGGGCATAGTTATCGGGATTGTTGCTCTCGATAAGGGTGATAGCCTGCGAGAGGATGGTTATATTGCCCGCCAAGATACCCTCTACATATTCGTCTGTAGTAAGACGGCGGCGGCGTTTCTTTACGAAGTAGGGATTTACAATCGGCTGATCCGAAACGCCGTCTGTAACCGAAAGCGCACTATCGTGGTGAGTATCGCGGTACTCACCACGCTCGAAGTGCTCTATTTTTGTATAAGACATATTTTATATATATAGTGTTTTATCGTCTCAAGGTCGTTGTAACGCTGTGGCGTCCATCGTAGAAATAACGAGCCGAGATAACCTTCACATCCTCAGGGATAGCTACAGGCTCGCTCCACAATGCGTCCTTCTCAGTTGGAGTCTCCTCACCAAAAGTGTAGCGAATCTCGCCACCTACATAAGGAGCATTTGCCAACAACTTGCCATCCTCGATCTTCAAACCTGGTTGTGCGATATGGTACTCTACGCCCAAGCTGCTGAGGTATGGCAACTCGTTGTTTACGAGTATCGAGTAGTAGCAGTCGTAGCTACAAACTGGAGTGGCATTCCAAGCACGATCGTAGTTACCCAAGCCCTTAGGATATACAAAGTGTTCGAGGTGTGAACTCCAAATCTGAGTCTGAACACCAATAATGCGGCTCTTATCCTTCATTGGATATGCAGGATTATATGGATCGAGCGAGAATGCAGTCTTGATATCGATAGGTCCTGCCCAGCCGTTACCAATCTCCTCCTTATTGAGGGTATGCATCTCCTCCATATAGGTAGTTTGACAGTTTGACAACACAACATTCACGCCATTTTCAACAGGCTTCTGTGCGATTGGAAGCATTCTATCGAAGCCCCAGAAGTTAATCCAAGCGCAGTGCTTAG
>JAZOWM010000042.1:0-10973 GCA_045659225.1 Alistipes sp. | reverse complement strand
CCAAGATGTCGAGCAGCATCTTTGGCGAGGCGTTCTTTGGAGTTCTTAAACTACCTTTTAGAGCCAATAAATTCTAAGAAATACTTTGGCATAATTACAATAAAAAACGCGATGAGTTGTTCATCGCGTTTTCTGTTAGTTGTCTATCGGGACTACTTCTTATTTCCCTTCGCCTTAAAGACCTTCGACTTATAGATTATCTCGTAGTCGAGCGAGCGGTCGTTCAGGACAAATATCTGGTATTTGCTACCACCATTATAGACTCTTACTACGATATGTCCATCAGGGCGAATTTGATCGCCGAGTCCCTTCTCGAGCATCTCGTTGCGGCGCTGCTCGGTGATGCCGGCAGGGAAAATCTCGGGTACGCCCTGCTTTACAATGCGAGTCATAGCGGCAGGGTGAGGATGGTATAAATCCCAAATTGGAAGCACTATAACGTTGGTGTTCAACGCTTTGAGCAGATTTTCGTTCATCGAATCACGATAGCCGTGATGATCCGCCAAAGCAACATCTACCTTGCCTATAATCTTGCTCACAGGTGTCTGCACATCGTTCCAGTAGTTCTTGCTCTTGCGCGAGTAACTACCCGAAATATCGCCTCCCATATAGTAGGCGAAGTTGCCATATTCGAGTCGGAATACGCAGCTCGATGAATTCTCGTTGAGATACTTGCCAGGATGTTTCTCGGTTAGTGAGCGAGTCTTGTTGCCCTCGCCAGTCCAGATTAAGCCATTGCCCGCAATGTTCTTGATTCGGAATGTTGGGTACTTCTCCGCTGCTGTTTTCAACACCAACTGCTTGTCGCTACCAACTGCAAACTGCTCATTCTTTAAACCCTGAGCATCGCGTTCTGCCACCCATTTACGATAGTTCGGCAACGACATAACGCAACGCTTATTATCCATAATTGCCTTCGATGGATAGTCGTAATTAGGGTAGCCTCTATCAATCAGTTTATGAATCGGAACAAGGTTGGCGAGGTGTGTCAAACCGGTATATTTGTAGGGCTTGCCCTCTACGGTTATGGCAGTATGGTCGCAGAAGCCGATGTGGTCGCTATCGAAGTGCGATACTACCGCATAGTCGATGTATAACTCCTTATTCAGCGGTTTCGAGAAGTGGTCGATATAGCGAGCAATCCACTCGGCAGGGCGCTTGCTGTCGTTAGGTACAGCAGGCATAATCTCCTTGTGAGTCCAACGCGAAGGATCGCCCAAATCGCCTGCATCAACCAAAAGACGAGTGCCATCAGGCAACATAAAGAAGATTGCAGGACCGCGCCCTGTGCTTATATGGTGGATATCCATTGTACCCTCGCTCCACGGCTTCAAGAGCTTTGGCTTTGCCTCTGCAACGGTGAACGCCAAGATAAACGCTGCTGCAATAAGTGCTATTTTTTTCATTGCGATAGTGAATTTTATGAAATTAATGAAATTAGGGAATTTAGGGATTTGTATCTTCCCTAAACTCCCTAAACTCCTTAATTTCTCTGATTGAGAATTACTGAATACCCTTCAACTTCTTGTAGAGAGCGTTGTACTTATTGTACTTATCCATAATGCCCTCCTCGTTGCGGAGACGGAAGCAGAGAACCTTCAAATACTCTGCGCAATCTACGCTCTCAGGCTTCAACTCCATAGCCTTCTCCAACCAAGGCAACGACTTCATATAAGCGGTGTTAACCTCAGCCAAACCAGCCTGGTACTCCTCTTGCGAGTTGATGCTGTCGAGTCGAGCATTGAATGCGCGGTTAGCCTCGTCACCCTTTGCCATATAGAAGTAACCAAGGTAGAAGTTGGTGTCGTAGTCGTTTGGCTTCAAGTCGTTAATCTTGAGGAACGAGTTGATACACTCGTCAAAGTTCTTCAACTTGAAGAATACCTGACCACGAGCAAACCAGAGGTCTGCATTGTCTGGCTTCTCGGTGAGCATCTTGTCGATGCGCTCAACCAAGTCTGCAGGGTCGCCTACGCCCTCCTCCGAGGTGTAGAGCTGAATCAAACCCTCCATAATGCGCTCGTTGCGTGGGTACTTCTCGATACCCTCCAACAAAGCATTCTTGGCCTTGATCAGATTCTCTTTGTTGGCTGCACGCTGACCATAGTAGCAGTGGAAGAGGAAGTAGTAGAGGTTGCCCTGCTCGTCCTTGAAATCCAAGCTGAGTGCCTTGGTCAAATACTTCTCTCCATCAGCAAAGTAGTGTGCCTCTTGCGCTCCGAGGAATGCAGCCAACTGACCTGCAAAGAAGTAGTAACGAGGATCCTCCTTGCCGATAGCAGGGTTCTTCTGCAACTCAACAGCCTTGAGATATACATCGATAGCGGTCTGATAGGCTGTAATATCAAGACTCTTCGAGCCAATCTCCGAGTAGTAGTTGATAAGAGCCTCCAATGCGGTCTTAATCTTTGGAGCTGCCGAATTATCCAACTCGTATGCCTTCAAGAAAGCCTCTTTGGCAATCTCGAATGAGTTTGGCAAAACCTCCTTGTTTACCTCCCAAGCAACAACCTTACCATCTTTGGTGTGTACGGTAATGCGCTCGAACTTGTAGATGCCATCTTTTACCTCGGTAGGTTCTACGCCGAGAGTCATCGCAAGCATATTTGCATCGAGTCCCGAGAAGAGATTCTTTGTAGGCTCCAAGATTGCATCAGAGCAAATCTTACCACGGTTGAACCATGTAGCCGACTTACCAGACTTCTTTGGGTTTGCAATGTCTGCATCGCTCTTTGCCAACTTAGCAACAAAAGCAGCTTCATTTACCTTCTGTGCGGTAGCCGCTGGCGCAATAAGAGCTGTCAACGCTGCTACCATTACTATAATCCTTTTCATATTATTATAACGTTAAAAGGTTGTTTTTATTATTCGTTTGTATTTGTAACCTCGGTTGCAGGAGCCTCGGTAGCTTCGGTTGTGCCCTCTGCTCCCTCAACAACTACACCCTCAGCGAGCTCTTCCTCTTCGGTTACAGGAACTACAGCCACCGATGCAATCTCATCGCCCTCGCGGAGGTTGATGATGCGTACACCCTGAGTTGCACGGCCTGCTACACGAATCTGCTCAATAGAGGTACGGATAGTGATACCCGAGCGGTTGATAATCATCAAGTCGTTATCGTCTGTTACCGCCTTGATTGCTACCAACTCGCCAGTCTTCTCGGTGATGTTGATAGTCTTAACACCCTTACCGCCACGGTTGGTGATACGATACTCGTCCAAATCGGTACGCTTACCATAACCATTTGCCGAGAGTACGAGTACATTCTCGTTCGAGTCTGGTTCGATGCAAATCATACCAATAGCCTCGTTCTCTCCCTCGAGAGCAACACCGCGAACACCGATAGATGTACGACCTACTTCACGAACTGTAGACTCGTTGAAGCGGATTGCCTTACCCTCGCGTGTAGCGATCATAATCTCTGCTGCACCGCTGGTGAGTTTAGCCTCGATCAAGCGGTCTCCCTCACGCACCTCGATAGCGTTGATACCATTGGTACGTGGACGTGAGTAAGCCTCCAACTTGGTCTTCTTAACGGTACCATTCTTGGTACACATTATAATATAGTTAGAGTTGATATACTCCTCATCGTTGAGCTTCTTGCAGTTGATGTATGCGCGAACCTTGTCGTCTGGCTCGATGTTGATGATGTTCTGAATAGCACGGCCCTTCGAAGAACGAGTACCCTCTGGAATCTCGTAAACCTTCAACCAGAAGCAACGTCCCTTCTCGGTGAAGAACATCATTGTGTTGTGCATCGAAGCAACATAGATATGCTCGATGAAGTCCTCATCGCGGGTAGCCGAACCCTTCATACCTACACCACCACGGTTCTGGGTGCGGTAGTCTGCGAGCGATGTACGCTTGATGTAGCCGAGGTGCGAAATGGTGATAACCATATCCTCGTCAGCGTAGAAGTCCTCTGGGTTGAACTCCTCCGAAGCGTAAACAATCTCCGAACGGCGCTCGTCACCATACTTCTCGCGAATCTCGAGCAACTCATCCTTAACAATGCCGAGCTGCATAGTCTCGTCAGCAAGAACTGCGGTCAAGTAGTCGATAGTCTTCTGCAACTCATCGTGCTCAGCAACAAGTTTGCCACGCTCCAATCCTGTCAATGCACGCAAACGCATATCTACGATAGCGGCAGCCTGTACGTCACTCAAGCCGAAGCGCTCCATAAGAGTGCTCTTTGCCTCGTCTACGCTCTTCGATTGGCGGATAATACGAACAACTTCGTCAATATTGTCCTGTGCAATAATCAAACCCTGAACGATATGCATACGCTCCTCCGCCTTGCGCAAATCGAAGCGGCTACGGCGAACTACAACATCGTGACGGTGATCAACGAAGTGACGAATCAAATCGAGCAAGTTCAATGTCTGTGGGCGACCATTTACGAGTGCGATATTGTTTACCGAGAACGATGTCTGCAACTCAGTGTGCTTGAACAACATATTTAACACTACATTCGCTACAGCGTCTTGTTTGAGCGTTACCACTACGCGAGTACCCTGGCGGTCCGACTCATCGTTTACATCGGCAATACCATCCAAGCGTCCCTCCTTGATAAGGGTTGCGATATGCTTAATCATCTCCTGCTTGTTTACCATATAAGGTATCTCGGTGAAGATAAGCTGCTGACGGCCTGTCGATGTGGTCTCGATGTCGTGACGAGCACGCATAACCACGCGACCACGACCTGTCAAGAGAGCCTCCTTAACACCCTCGTAGCCATAGATGATGGCTCCGGTTGGGAAGTCGGGACCCTTAACAAAGTGGAGCAAATCCTCGCAAGTACACTCCTTATTGTCGATGTATGCACAGCAAGCATCGATAACCTCCGAGAGGTTGTGTGGTGCCATATTTGTAGCCATACCTACAGCGATACCGCTTGCACCATTCACGAGCAACAATGGAATACGGGTAGGGAGTACAGTAGGCTCCTTCTGGGTGTCATCGAAGTTCATTGTCCAATCGATAGTGTCCTTATCGATGTCGGCCATAACCTCGTTGGTAATCTTCTGCATACGAGCCTCGGTGTAACGCATAGCCGCTGGCGAGTCACCGTCCATCGAACCGAAGTTACCCTGACCCTCTACGAGAGGATAACGCATAGCCCAGGGCTGTGCCAAACGAACCATTGCATCATAAACCGATGAGTCGCCGTGTGGGTGGAACTTACCGAGTACATCACCGACAATACGAGCCGACTTACGGGTTGGTTTGTCGTGATAGAGGTTCAACTCCGAATTCATATCGAACAAAATTCGGCGGTGAACAGGCTTCAAACCATCTCGAACATCGGGCAATGCACGTGAAACGATTACCGACATCGAGTAGTTGATGTAGGACTCCTTCATGTGGTCTTCAATATTGATCTTCTCAATACGACCAACAGAAGTTTCATTTGTTAATTCTTCCATAGATTTTTTTATTTGTTTAAGTTTTGTGTGTTCTATTTTTATTTCGGGGATAGGCAAATACCTCTAATTCCTCTAAAAACTCTAATTTCTCTAACGCCCCTAATGCCTCTACGACTCTAAATAACTACGCGCAAAAATAGCGATTATTCTCCGAATAATCAACTTTTGCACTTAAAATTTGCGCTTTTTGAAAATGATTTTTCGCAAAAATGCGATTTTTGCCCATTTTCAGGCGATTTTAGGGAGTTTTGTTTAATTGTTCGACAGGGGGTCGAATAATTAAACCTTATCCTTTGGGTGGAAAATCGTTCCGATGGACTCTTTTTGCACCTTACTTGCGTCGTAAATGCACATTCGTGCAATAAGTATAGACATTCCCCTTAAATCCCCCTTTGAAAAATGTGGACTTGTCGCTTCGCTCCATTATTTATGTCTAGTATGCTGCGCTTTCCGCCACTGCGTAACGCACAAAAATAGCCTCATCGCCTCCGATTTATATCTATCGTGGCACTATCTTCAACTTTGATCCCTCTGCCGAGATTATTCCCTGTTCGGTGAGGTGGCGAATGGCCTCGATGATGTTTTGTTCGTTGCCTTTGATTTGAGAAACAATATCCTTGATGGTCATTGGCTCGGTGGCGAGCAGGCTCAAAACTTGCTTTTCGTAGTTCGTTGAATTGCTCTTTTCTCGCTTCTTGCGAGCAAGACAGTTGTCGCAAATTCCGCATGGCTCCGACATCTTGTCGCAGAAGTACTGCTCGATAATGCGACTGCGGCACTCCTGTTCCTCGTTGGCGTAGTGGAGCAGATGATTGAATCGTTCCAACATCAACGATTTGCGATGCGAATAAGTAGCCGGTGCTATATATACATCTTTGGCAGGCAGACGCTCCTCGTCAAGAAAGATGAGAGGGTCGTGATTGGTTGGTATATAGCGAATTACGTTTGCGCGCCACATTCGTTTGAGGAAGTTGTGGACATCCTCTGCAGAGTGTTTCGAAGAGGCAGCAATGTCCATCTCGTCAATCGGACGAAACTCGTTGAATATACCCGTGTAGAGGCGTAGTATGGTGCGTAGAATCTCCTCCTCTTTCTCGCTCTGCATCTTGATGCTGTAGAGCTCATCGCGTGTCACCATAAACATCATTCGCGCAGGGTGCTCGCAATCCTCTACAAGCGTCATATAACCATTGAGTTGCAGTAACTTTATGATGTTGTGAACGGTGATGATTGGCAGCTTTATATGGCGGCAAAATTCGTAGATGTTGAAGACGAACGAGGCCTCTTTTCCATCGCCTATTGCCACACCCAAATAGGAGCATAACTCGTGGTATACCGACCTAATAAGATCAATGTCTGGGAACTCCTTCTCAAACGTATCGATAATACGATTATTGTCGTCCGAAGACATTAAAATTACGGCATAGCTACGCTGACCAGCGCGTCCAGCACGACCAGCCTCTTGGTAGTACGATTCGAGCGAATCACTCATTGTGTAGTGGATTACAAAGCGCACATCTCGTTTGTCGATACCCATGCCGAAAGCGTTGGTAGCCACCATTATACGAGTCTTTCCACTAATCCACTCGTCTTGTCGTATCGTACGTTCTTCATTGGGTAATCCTCCGTGGTAGAACGATGCCGATTCCCCTTGCTCGATAAGGTAGTTTGCCACCCTTTCGGCACTACTTCGCATACGAACATAGACAATTCCGCAGCCAGGCACATTGTTTATAATTCGCATCAACTGCCCCTCCTTGTCGTCTGTCTGACGCACACTATAGGAGAGGTTCGGACGTAGGAACGAGGATTGGAGAATATTTGGCTCGGCAAAGTCGAGTTGAGTCATTATATCCTTCGCCACTTGTGGAGTTGCCGAGGCTGTGAGAGCAATGACTGGAGTGTCGGGGAGGAATCTTCGTAACTCCTTGATTCGTAGATACGAAGGTCGGAAATCGTAGCCCCACTGCGAGATGCAGTGCGCCTCGTCTACTGCTAAGAATGACACGTTCATTCTATCCAAGCGCAGGCGGAACATCTCACTCGAGAGACGTTCGGGTGCTACATATAGAAATTTGACATCTCCATAGACGCAGTTGTCGAGTGCGATGTCGATTTGTCGGCTCGACAATCCCGAATGAACCGCCACGGCAGGAATGCCTCTGCGGCGGAGAGCATCCACCTGGTCTTTCATCAGTGCGATGAGCGGAGTTACCACAATGCATAAACCATCGCTTACGAGGGTTGGAAGCTGATATATTATCGACTTTCCACCACCCGTAGGCATAAGCACCAATGTATCACGCCCCGATAGTGCCGCCTCTATTGCTTCGCGTTGCATAGGGCGGAACGAGTCGTAATTCCAATACTTTTTGAGTGCTTCGAGTAACTTCTGCTCCATAGTTGCGAAGATAGTGTATTTTTTTGATAAAATCGGCTATTTTGTGTGAAAATATATATATATTTGTAGTATGATTTGTCGCGCAAACTGCAAAATAAACCTCGGACTCGATATTCTTCGCCGCCGCGAAGATGGCTTTCACGACCTCGAAACGGTGATGATACCCGTTTTGGGGTTGTATGATGTTGTTGAGGTTGAGGAGGTTGAGGGTGCTTCAACCTTCGAGCAGAAGGGTTTGGTTATGGATTGCGATGTCGAGCAGAATCTATGTATGAAGGCATTGCGATTGATGCAACGACTCTATGGAGTGGGCGAGGCTCGCATTTGTCTCGATAAGCGTGTGCCATTTGGTGCAGGTTTGGGTGGCGGTTCGAGCGATGCTACAGCGGTGATTTTGGCGTTGAATGAACTCTATGAACTCGGTTTGGGCGAGGAAAAACTTGTCGAGACGGCAGCGATGATTGGTAGCGATACGGCCTTCTTTGTGCGTAATACACCGCAACTTTGTACGGGCCGTGGCGAGCAGATGCGCCCCATCGAGTTACCTCTCGAGGGACTCTATCTTGCCATTGCAAAGCCCACAGAGGGGGTCTCGACCAAGGAGGCCTACTCGGGCGTGAAGCCTGCCGTGCCTGCCGTGCGCTTGAGTGATGCGTTGAGGTGTCCGATAGGGGAGTGGCGCGAGGTGGTGAAGAACGACTTCGAGCCGCATATCTTTGCTGCTCATCCCACCATTGCGGAGCTGAAGCATAAGATGTACGAGGCGGGTGCTCTCTATGCCTCGATGTCGGGCTCGGGCTCGGCCGTGTTTGGCCTTTTCGAGGCACAGCCTCAGTTGCAATTATCAGACGATAACTACTTAAAAATAACAAAATTATGAAAAAATTACTGCTTTGCGCAATGATGGCTGTTTTTGCCTTCACTGCATCGGCCGAAGAGCTTAATGTAGGCTCTATCAACGTCCGCCTTCTTGCCAAGGGCGACTATAAGAAACACAATGGCTGGGACGAGCGAAAGGGTATTCTTTGCGACCTGATCAACCTCGAGGCATTCGATGTCTTTGGTGCGCAGGAGGTGAAGAAACCTCAGTTGGACGATATGTTGGCCCTCTTGCCCGACTACACCTACATTGGCGTAGGTCGCGATGATGGCAAAGAGAAGGGTGAGTATTCGCCTGTATTCTATCGCAAGAAGGATTTTAAGTTGCTCGAGAGTGGCACATTCTGGTTGTCGGAGACCCCCGATAAGGTGTCGAAGGGCTGGGATGGACTCTGCCGTCGTGTCTGCACTTGGGGCTATTTCCAGCGCAAGAGCGACAAGAGCCGTTTCTACTTCCTCTCTACCCACCTCGACCACAGAGGCGCAGTAGCCAAGATGGAGGGTGCGAAGCTGATTGTTAAGTTTATTAAGGAGCGCTGCGCAGGCGAGAATGTTATCCTCGTGGGCGACTTCAACGTAGATCAGGGTAGCGAGCCATTCAAGGTCTTTGCCGAGAGCGGCATTCTTAAGTGTACCTACGATGTTGCAAAGTATCGCTTTGCTACAACCGGCACACTGAATGTCTTCAATCCTCGTCGCTACACCACTCGTCGTATCGACCACATCTTCGTTTCGAACGATATTGCGGTAAGCCGCTATGGTACTTTGACCTACCACTACTACCGCAACCAGAAGGGTGAGTTGCAGGATATGGATACTGCAGCACCAAAGGAGATCAAGGGCGAGAATCGCGAGCTTAAGTGCCCTACCGACCACTATCCTATTCAGTCATTTATTACATTGAAGAGTACCTCAAAGAGCAATAAGAGCAAATAGTTTAGATTATGAAACGTACACTTATATATTTAGTAGCAGTAGCCTTTGCCTTTTCGGCATCGGCACAGGAGTTGAATGTTGCATCGTTCAATATCCGTAACGGAAAACCGCTTAAGCCTGGTCAGGAGTTGCCAAAGAAGGGCGACTACGCAAAGTATGATGGCTGGGATCACCGCAAGCAGTTGCTCTGCGATATGATCAACTTCGAGGCGTTCGACATCTTCGGTGCGCAGGAGGTACGCAAGCCTCAGCTCGACGATATGTTGGCTATGTTGCCCGACTACGACTATGTTGGCGTAGGTCGCGACGATGGTGGCAATCGTGGCGAGTTCAGCCCTGTATTCTATCGCAAGGATAAGTTCGAGAAGCTCGATGGTGGCACCTTCTGGCTCTCGCCAACTCCCGAGAAGCCTTCGAAGGGCTGGGATGCTAAGTACAACCGCATCTGCTCGTGGGCACTGCTTCGCCATAAGGAGAGTGGCAAGAAGGTCTGCTTTATGAATGTTCACTTCGACCACCGTGGCGTGCAGGCTCGCCTCGAGGCTTCGAAGCAGATTGTGGCCTATGTCAAGAAGCACTGCAAGGGCGCAAAGGTTGTTCTCTCGGGCGACTTCAATGTCACTCAGAATAGCGAGAGCTACCTTCACTTGGCTAATAGCAAGGTGTTGAAGGATTCGTACGACTTGGCGAAGTATCGCTTCGAGCCAACAGGCACATTCAATGGCTTCAATGCTCGTCGCTTCACCAACTGCCGTATCGACCACCTCTTCGTGTCGAAGGGTACCAAGGTTAGCCGTTGGGGTGTTCTTACCTACCACTACTACCTCGACAAGTATGCTATCGAGGGTACCGAGGCTCCGGCCGACATCAAGGCTGAGAATCGCGATGTGAAGTGTATTTCGGATCACTATGCGATTCAGTCGTTTATTAAACTGAAGTAAAATTGTTCTGAGCGGTAAATTCCGCACCAAATAAAAAAATCGCTCCTCACATACGCTTAGTATGCTCCGGGGCGATTTTTTCATTTCGCACAAAATTTCCTCGCTCATAAGCAATTTTTAGGTTGTGGAAATAAAAAGCTAATGGCTAATAGCCAATAGCTAATGGCAAAATAAAAGCGATGAGTTTGCTCATCGCTTTTATTCTAGATTCTTGTTAAAATCCCGTCTAACGCCTTGCGCTTCTTCACTGTCGGTGAGTCGGTTGCGTAGCCGATAGGGATAATAGCAACAGGGTAGACCGTTTCGCCATCGATACCCAACACCTCGCTTACGATTGCGGGGCGGAAGTTGCAAACCCAGCACGAACCGAGTCCTACCTCGGTAGCGGCC
>JAZOWM010000041.1:0-35587 GCA_045659225.1 Alistipes sp. | reverse complement strand
GCTTTCTACGCAATACGCCCTTTGCAGGATCGTAGGCGTAAAAAGAGATGTACCAACATACTCCGGTATGCAGTTTTGGATAGGTAAACGATAAAATTTCGTTTAGCGTAGAACTACGCAGATTTTGTAAAGGCAACATTTTTTTTACATTTTCGCCGTAGCAAAAATGCAAACCCGAATATCAGGCTGTCCCCAAATTGTCCCGTTAATTTAACGAAAAAGACTGTAACAATCTGAAATTCAGATTGATTACAGTCCTTGTGTAGCGGGAGAGAGACTTGAACTCTCGACCTCATGATTATGAATCATGCGCTCTAACCAGCTGAGCTATCCCGCCATTGCGTTTAAGCGAGTGCAAAGATAAGCGAAATTTCTATTTCTGCAAAATCTTTTTGAACTTTTTTAATAATTTGTAGGTTTTTTTCTGCTCGAATACCCAATAACAGCCTATATTCTCTCCACCTCAGTGCTATATATCAATATATCACGAAGCCATTTATCTCGGTTGATGTTTCGCCAATTAAGGTGTTGATGCGGTGAATTGCCGATTGAACCTTCACGAAATCGACTTGAGTTAGATTTGCAGCCTCTCCCGATGGCGTGCGAGCATCGCTGAGGCGGAAGCGGTTAACCTTGTTGGCTGAGCTATCTAAGGCGTTGTGATTGTCGGCATATCCCCACTCCAAGCCCCTCAAGAACCACTCGTTATGAAGATTGTCCCATTCGCTATTGTGCGGTAGAAGTGTTCCTGTGAGGGTATACTCCTCCGAGGTAATCCACGCTGGGAAATAGTCCTGTTTGTGGCTGCTATTACGTGAGATTATGCCACTCTCTCCATCGCTACTATGCCACGCAATCTCTGTCGCAGAGTCAGTGCGAGAGTAGGTGATAGAGTAGTTGCGCAGGGTGGTCGATTTTTCGCCCTCCGACCCATAGAGTTCGAACCACTCGTCATCGGCAATGCCATTGCAATTTGTGTCGCACGACACCCACACGATGCCCGGCTCGGAGCTACCTTCAAACGAGTTGCTGTAGATGCCAAAGTCGTAACCTTTCGAGTTGAGAATAGGCTTTAAACTCCTGATTATGATGTATCCGCCAAATCCACCAAGAGAGATGGAGTAACGTTTGTCGGGTCGTTGCTGGGCATAAGCGCACGCTTCGGCTGGTGTTGTAACCGAGTATCCTTCATTTATAAATTGACCAGGTGCAGGGGTGTACTCTACCACCTCGAAGGAGGTGGGTTTTGTCTCCTCGTGGTATTCGTAGGATATGTTGCAACCCGCCAATGCGAGTAGGGGTATAATAAGCGCTATTACAAATCTGTTAGTCATAAAATCTTTGTACTATAGAGCCTCCTTCGCCTCGGAACCTCTGACGATGCAAAGATACAAAAAAATGTCTATTTTCATAGGATAGCTACATTTTTGCGCTCTTAGTGTTGATTTTCTCACAAAAATAATTTAACTTTGTTATGATGAATTGACTTAAAACGATAAATAACAACTATAAAACACTAATTTATTATGGCTAAGACTCTTAAAATCAGAGATTTGAGCTTGCGAGATGGTCAGCAGTCATCTTTTGCAACTCGTATGACACAAGCACAGGTCGAGCGATGCTTGCCTTACTACAAGGATGCGCACTTCTATGCAATGGAGGTGTGGGGTGGTGCAGTGCCTGATTCGGTGATGCGCTATCTTGGCGAGAATCCCTGGTATCGTCTCGAGAGCATCAAGAAGGAGATTGGCGATGTCTCGAAGCTTACAGCCCTTTCGCGTGGTCGCAACCTCTTTGGTTATGCTCCTTATACCGATGAGATTATCGAGGGATTCTGTCGCAACTCTATCGAGAGCGGTCTTGGCATTATGCGTATCTTCGACTGCTTGAACGATGTTGAGAATGTGAAGTCGACAATCAAGTATGTGAAGAAGTATGGCGGTATTGCTGATTGTGCAGTCTGCTACACTGTAGATCCTAAATATCCGAAGCTCTCGTTGTGGGATAAGTTGCGTGGCAAGAAGAACCCTGCACCAGTATTTACCGATGAATACTTCGTGGAGAAGGCAAAGGTGTTGGCAGGTTTGGGTGCCGATATGATTACAATCAAGGATATGTCGGGCTTGATTCCGCCACAGCGAGTTAGCGCACTTATCAAGAAGTTGAAGGCAGCGGTGAATGTACCGATTGACTTCCACACTCACTGTACCCCTGGCTACGGTCTTGCATCGGTCTACGCAGCTATCGCAGCGGGCGTTGATGTGGTGGACACCAACTGCTGGTGGTTTGGTGGTGGTACCGGTGCTCCAGCATTGGAGTTGGTTTACCTCTTCTGCCAGAAACTCGGTATCGATTTGGGTGTAAATATGGAAGCTGTTGCCAAAATTAACGAGCAGTTGAAGGATATTCGCACCGAGTTGAATGTGTCGGTATTTGGTAAGGATAAGCCCGCTCCAAAGCCATTCAATCCACTCGTAGATGCTACTCCTGCCGAGGTTGAGGAGCAACTCAATCGCGCAGTGAAGGCTGCCGAGAAGGAGGACTTCGTGACATTACTTGACGCAGCACAGAAGATCGAGGCTTACTTCGGCTTCCCAGCACCAAACAAGCTCGTTCAGGAGGCTGAGATCCCGGGTGGTATGTACTCGAATATGGTTGCTCAGTTGCAGGCATTGAAGGCTGAGGATATCTTGCCTAAGGCTATGGAGTTGATTCCTGAGGTGCGTCTTTCGGCAGGTCTTCCACCGCTCGTAACCCCTACATCGCAGATTGTGGGTGCTCAGGCAGTAAACTGCGCACTCGATTTGAAGGCTGGTCGCCCAATGTACACTACAAAGAACAACCAATTCGTAAGCCTCGTTAAGGGTGAGTATGGAACTACTCCAGTGCCAGTAAATCCAGAGTTCCGCTTCAAGATTTGCGGTGTTCGCGAGGAGAGCAACTACGATATTTCGAAGTATCAGAGCCAGCCAAACCCTGAACTCCCAGAGGCTGGTGGCGTGAAGTTGGCAGAGAGCGAGAAGGAACTCCTCTTGCTTGAGTTGTTCCCACTCGTGGCTAAGCCATATCTCACAGGCGTTAAGACTAAGGCTTATCAGGCTAAGGCCGCTGCCGAGGCTCCAGCTAAGGAGGAGAGTGTTGTAGCAGAGCCTAAGGCTCAGCCAATCACAGGTCACACCATCGTAGCTCCACTCCCAGGTAAGGTTATCGAGTTTAAGGTTAAGGTGGGTGATGCAGTTGCTGCTGGTCAGGAGGTCGCATTGCTCGAGGCAATGAAGATGGAGAACTCTATCACTTCGGACGCTGCGGGATATGTTAAGCAGATTTTGGTAGTTGCGGGTGAGAATGTTGCTACCGATGCCGTTCTTATCGAGTTGAGCGATGCTCCTATCGCTGCCGCTGCTGCTCCTGCTGCACCAAAGGCAGTTTCGGGCAATAAGGTTGTTGCTCCGCTTCCAGGTCGCGTTATCGCGTTGAAGGTTAAGGTGGGCGATACCGTATCTGCTGGCGATGAGGTTGTCCTCTTGGAGGCAATGAAGATGGAGAACTCTATCACTTCGGACTACTCGGGTACTGTTCTTCAGGTGCTTGTAGCTGAGGGTGAGAATGTGGCTACTGATGCAGTATTGCTTATCGTAGGATAAAAGCCGTCTAACAAGGTGATTTCTGCGTTACGCTTCGGTCGTTGAGTTGCTCACATACGCTTTAGTATGATGCGCACTCAACGCCTTGCAAGCCTTGAAATCCCTCTTGTTATACAACTTTTAGATTTGTAAATAAAATACTACTAATTGCCAATTAAAAAACTTAAACTTATGGGATTTTTGAAGGAATTTAGGGATTTTGCAGTTAAAGGCAATGTGATGGATATGGCTGTCGGTGTCATCATCGGTGGTGCTTTCGGTAAGATTGTTACCTCCCTTGTAAATGATATTTTGATGCCTCCTATTGGAATGTTGCTCGGCAATGTAGATTTTAAGAATTTGTCTCTTGTTCTCAAGAAGGCAACTAACGAGCTTCCTGCTGTTACTTGGAACTATGGTGCATTTATCCAACAGGTTGTAGATTTTACAATTCTCGCATTCTGCGTATTCTTGATTGTGAAGTTTATGAATAAGATAGCTTCAATCAGGGCTAAAGAGGAGAATGATGTTAAGTAGAAGATATGTTATAGAAAAAACGGAGAACTGCTATAGTTCTCCGTTTTTTGTTTTGAGTAGTTACATTATTCGCCTGAAGATGGCGAGAGGGTAGCGGCGTACGGGGCGGAGCCACAGCCATATCTTTGCGAAGAAGATGTGGAGTGGAGTGCAATCGACTATGCCGTAGATTTGCTCACGCGTAACGCTCTCTGTGCCAAGGTGGTTGCCATCGCCAAGTAGAGTTACTGACTTATCGCCGACCTCGATTATGCGATGCACCACAAAGGCGTGGCCCGCATCCGCCATCACTACGTTGTATTTGCGAATATCTCCCTCCTCGATAGGGCGCAGGGTTATGGTTGAGCCGCTGCGGAAGAAGGGGAGCATACTCTGTCCCTTGACAGCTACGCGCACGGTTTTACCCTCGAGCAGCGTGTCGCGCACGATGGCGAAGAGTTCGCGGTTGGCTATGGTGCGGAGGTTCTTCATATTCTACTTTCCGAAGATTGTTGTGTAGGACAACTCGGCTGCTGCAGCATCGGGCAGACACTCCAAGTGGTAGGCTGGAGTACACGATAGAATCTCCGATACGGTATTGCAGATATGGTCCTGCAACGCATTGTCGTAGGCAAATGCTGGAGGACAAGATGGCAAAATAGCGCCAATAGCCATAAGGGCAGGGAGACGATATATCTTGTTGTGCGGAGCTTGCGAAAGTCGCAAAAGACCACGTACTGGCACACACTTGTTTACATAGCAGTTTGTCTTGCCGCTCCAGGGCGAACCATATACTATGCACTTGCCATCTATCATTCGGATAATTGGGCTATCATCGTTGAGGAGTCTCGCATCTTCGATGTATTCGCGCCAAAGGCGTGTATGGGTGCTCTTGCCCGTTCCCGATTCTCCGAGGCACAGCACCGCCTGATGCTCCTTGACAATCACTGAGGAGTGGATGGCGATAGCTCCGAGAGGGGCGATTATTATGCCGAACATAATCCAGATGCCGAAACGTACGAGCGAGGGATTTGCCTCCTCGTAGCAACCAAGGTTGCTATGTACAACGTTTGAGCCATCCTCTTTCACGAGTAGGAAGCTCTGCTCCCCATATCTCATCGAGAAGCGGTAGCCAGTAGCATATCGTGCCAACTCGCCCGTAGCGTAGTTCTGCTCGAAGTCGAAGGCGTGTATAACCTTTGTTCGAGGGTATGATTCCTCGCTGATAGGGGAGTCCATATGCAGTGTCATAGTCGGTTCTGCGGTGGCATCGATTTCGACCTCAAAGGGCTTGAATCCGTGCAATCCGCAGGCCACAATGTCGTTGTGAGCTCCTTCGGTGCGAAGTAGGAAGTCGGCTATGCGGTAATCCATATCGATTAGTTTATTTTTTCGAGAGTTATTATGCGGTCGCAGTAGTCGAGAGAGCTGTCACGATGGGCCACGACCACGATTGTGAGTTCTGAGTTAGCGGCGGATAGTCGCTCGATAGCGCTATTTATGCTCTGCTCTGTGGCGCTGTCGAGCGAGGAGGTTGCCTCATCGAAGAGTAGAATATCGGCCTGCTTGTAGAGCGCACGAGCTATACCTATGCGCTGTCGCTGACCTCCCGAAAGGAGCGCTCCGCACTCGCCAATACGTGTGTGAACGCCATTAGGGAGTGATGCTACAAACTCCGAGAGCGATGCCGCCTCGATACATTGCTCCACCTGTGTCATATCCACACTGCTCTCATCGCAACCGAGTGCTATATTCGAGAGTATGGTGCTATCGGTTAGGAAGGTACTTTGCGAGACATATCCGATGCTATTTTGCCACTTGCGTAGCACTTCGCCATCAAGCTTTTCGTCATCTATATATACGCCACCTTCGGTAGGCTTGTATAGTCCGAGCAAGATGTTGAGTAGGGTGGTTTTGCCTGCTCCCGATTCTCCATTTATACCAACCTTCTCACCCTTCGCGATGGAGAGAGAGAGGTTGTGTAGGGTGTCCTGGGTGCCATTGTCGAAGCGGAATGAGAGATTGCGAACTTCGATTCTATCTCTAAATGAGAGTCTGTCGGTCGAACTCATCCTCTGCTTCGCCTTAACATTGTGGGCTTCGTTGAGAATATCGATGGTGTAGCGATTGTAGCGCAACGAACTCCACGCACCCATAATATTTCGAGCCGAAGGGAGTAGTCGCAATCCTGCTACAGCAAAGACTCCAAAGAGCATCTTCATATCGGCTCCCTCCATACTTGTGCCGAGCGCGAGTAGAATTGCCATACCAAGTGCCAAGCCCGTTTCGGTGAGGTTCTGCGGTAGTGTCGATATGGTTGCGCTCTTGCGACCAACCTTGACGATTGTATCTATCTCGCGGTCAAAAAGGGAGAGACGATGTTCGAATGCGTTGTTTATCTCGATGTCGGCATAACCTCTAAAACTCTCTATTACATCGCGGTATTTGCGGCGTTGAGCCTCGTTCTCTACATTGCCATAGCGGTCGAGGCGGTAGCGCATAATCGAAAAGTAGAGTAGTGCTATAGGTATAAATACCGCTACAGAAAGTATTGCGCCGAGAGGGGAGTATATGGCTATCGATACAAAAATCATCAACAAGAGCATCGCCTCGCTTGCGAGAGTTGCTAATGGTCGTAATACGCCATTGATGAAGGTGTAGCACACAACATTGACATTGCGTGAAAGCACTGCCGAGTTAGCTCCCTTGATGAACTCTAACCCTTGTCCAAAGTAGCTTATAAATAGGCTACGCGATAGGGTGCGATAGAGGGAGTAGATGTAGTCGCGCTCAACGCGATAGAGGAGCAGGTTTATAAGATTCTTTACTACGATAAATAGCACTACGACCACAGCTACTGCGATGGCAAAATGGCTGTCAGAATCGAAGCCTAATCGCTCATAAATGGTGTGCAATGCGGTGTTGGAGTGAATACTATCCGAATCGAGAATGAGGTATAAAATTGGCAATAGAGCAGCCAATCCCACAAAGTTGAGCAGTGCTCGCACAAATATTGTGAGGCTCACCCATACTCCCTTTGTACGAAAACTCTTCGGTATTATATCCAAAACTTTAAGATTCATTCCACAAATATAGTGTTAAATAGCCAAACAATCAACTCTTATCCCTCAATTTCGATAATCTTTCCTGCAGGAACATACCAAACATAGCCCTTTGCAGAGTATCCCATATCCTGCAGTACCTTCAAATATTCGCATATTTGAGAGTGGTGCTCCTCCTTCTCTCGACCAAACTTGTAATCCACGATTACTGCATCTTTACCCTGCGTCATAACGCGGTCGGGTCGTCTGAGCGTGGAGAGTTTTGAGCCTATGATATTACGTTCGCGGTAGAGCTGCTCCCAGCTGCCATCGAACCAAGAACCAGCAACGCTATTGTCGAGAGTGGTGGTTATTTTTGTCATCAACTCCTCGGTCTCGCGACCATTCAACTCGCCATTTATCACCATTTCGTTGAGCTTCTCGAATATCTCCTCGCGCGTTCTCGCCCCCTCGAAGGCTTTGTGAAGGCGGATACCTATGCTGCGAGGTGTGAGTTTTGCCTCCTGCTCGTCCGAGAAGTAGCGCGATACGGTAGTCTTGAGCTTTAGCAATACAGGTGTGGCTCTGTGCTCTTTTATAACGACTGTATTTCGAGGTTTATCCTCCTTTGTGTCGGGCTCGGGTGTGTCGAATAGGCCTATCTCGTAGTGTCGGTACAGAGAATCTTCCCCCTCTTGTAGCTCCCCTTCGTAGAGGTTGAGAAGGAGCTTTCCCACGCTATTTCCGCGTTTTTTGTTAGGCACAAATATATGAAGTTGCTCCTTGGCGCGAGTGGTGGCAACATAGAGCAAATTTAGAGCATCTACACAAGTGTAGATCATCTCGCGGAAGTAACCATCGGCAAAGAGTGAGTCGCCGACAGAGCGGTTGAACGATACAGGGAATGGACCTATATCGCCGAGATGTTCACTTTGGGCTGGCTCCGACCAAATTATGTTTGGAATATATCCACTCGAGTCGAGAGGCTCCAATGCCCACGAACAGCGAGGTATGATGATAACTCTATTCTCCAAACCCTTCGATTTGTGAATGGTGAGAATCTCGATGGCTCGTTCGCTCTTCTCTACGCGAACAGAGAGGCTATCACCCTTCTCGCGCCACCACTTTTCGAAGAGGACAAGATCCGCAACTCTGCCCGAAGAAAAGCGCAAGATATGTTCGTGGAGAGCGAGTGTGTAGGCGGTTTGTCCCTCCAAGTCGCTGGCATAACGTATGGCTATATGCTCGAATGCCTCCTCGGGCGACATTGTGCGTATCGAGTCGAGGAAGCTCTCCTCCTCCTTGCTTAACTCGGTGCCGAAGAGGTCGTTGTTGTGCAGATGGTTATAGAGAACCAACGAGGTGGTATCGTTGCGATTTATCGCAAGGCGCATTACTGCAATAATGAGCTTTACGGCTGGCGATGATGACAAACTCAAAGCCTCCTCGGTTGTTATCTCGAACCACAACTCCTTGGGGAATTGATTTCGGTAGTGGAGTAACTCCTCGGCAATCTCCATTCCTTCGCTATTTTTGCGGACGAGAATAGTTATATCGCGAGGTAGAAATCCACGCTCCAACACCTCCTTAATACGCTCAATATAGAGTGGCATACCATTTCGGTTGGTAAGTTCCTCGCTGCCCTCGAGAGTTGTAACTAATGAAACGTGACCATCGTGAATGTGCTTGCGGCGAGGTGTCTGCTCGTGGTCTGCATAGGCGCGAGCGAGTGTGCCGTAGAGTTCCTCCTTGCACTCTTTGGATATGCGACCACACGTGTCAGCCTCATTAAGCATTGAGTTGAGTCGCTCATCCTCGTGCTCTATGATTTTTGCAAATAGAGAGTTGTTGAACTCTACAATATTGGGCAGACTGCGCCAGTTGTTCTTTAATGGTACGCGTTCACTCTCGGCAAGGTCGCCTTCAATCTCTCCACCCAATATGCGCCAATCGCCTCCGCGCCAGCGGTAGATGGATTGTTTGACATCGCCTACGATAAGAGCCGATGTGTCAGTAGATTGCGCCATAGCATTGCGAAGCAGAGGAAGAAAGTTGCGCCACTCCTTTGCCGATGTGTCCTGGAACTCGTCAATCATAAACTTATCGAAGTAGTTGCCTACCTTCTCGTAGATGAATGGCGCGTCCGATTCGGAGATGAAGCCTGCGATGGCGTGCTTTGTTTCGGAGAGAAGCATAGAGTTCTCCTCACGACAAATCTCCTCTACCTTCTCTTGTAGGTCGTGTAGAAGGGCAAATCCGCGGTAGTTACGCGAGAGAATGCGTTGAGTATTCTCTATGGTCTTGAGGTCGAGGTGGTCGTTGTAAATATCGACAAATATCGTCTGCAACTCTGTTGCAAGTGAGAGTAGTTCGGGGGTACCCTTGCCCTTGTTGAACCACTCCTGCGGAGTGTCGGTTAGGTGGCGGAGGTTAGCATCGGAGAACTTATCGAGCGTACCTGTCGCAATCTTCTCGAATATCTTTGTGAATTTGAGTTTGAAATTCTCGTGCGAGTAGCCTTGCGATGCAATCTTTTCGAGTGCAAGTGCGCCTTTTGCCATCAACTCTTTGCTTCTCTTGTCGACAACGGTGGAGAAGCTTCGAATGCTCTTTGTTAGTGCGGCTTTGTCGCGGCTTTTGCTGATGATGTCGCGTGTAGACTCCTTGAATAATTCGCCTGCAAGCGAACTTATAGCTCCACGAATATCCCAACGCTCACCATCGCTAATGCGTTCAGCCGTAAGGTCTTCCAACCATTTGCGGAGCTCGGCGTTGGTGGTGATGCTTTCAATTAGCGAATCGACACTCTTGGTTAGCACTGGGGCGGTATCCAACTCGGTGGAGAAACTCATATCTATCCCCAACTCGCGAACAAAAGCACGTAGAATGCGTTGAAAGAAGGTGTCGTTGGTCAGCACTGTAAAGTGCGAATAGTCGTGCAAGATAAGTGAGCGCACGATTTTTGCACGTTTGCGAAGGGTGATCTCATCAAGAGCCGTTTCGCGTATAAGGTCGGCAAGGTGGGCGCTCTCTTGTCCCGATGCCAAGAGGTGAATCTCCTCCAAAATTCGAGATTTCATCTCCTCGGTCGCCTTGTTGGTGAAGGTTACGGCGAGTATGCGCTTGTAGAATGAGCGATCGAAATAGGCAGTGCCATTCTCGTCATAGCGATTGCGGAGGACATCGTAGATGTACTCGTGAGCTATGCGATATGTCTTGCCCGAACCTGCACTTGCTGGAACTATTACGGCTCGATTGCTACTATTACCCGATACCAAAGCACTAAAATTTTTGTAAAGTTACTAAATTATAATTAAAAAATTGGCTGTTTAGTAAAAAAGTTGTAACTTGCATGCTCAAACAGTAGACAGAAGAGTTATGAAGCGACTTGTAATACTATCCATATTCGCGTTTTGGGCTGCGGTTTCAATGGCTCAAAATGTGGCTCCAACAGCAACTATACCAGCCGAGCAGATAGTCTCTATCCCCAAGACCGACTGGCTTCAACCCTTTAGCGGCGTGAAGATTGATGGACCAATGAATGTGGTGATGAAGAGAGTTGCGACTGTCGATGAGCAGAAGATTACATACGATACAAAGGGAAATGTAACTTCGAAGTTCAAGTTCGAGCTCGACAAGAATGGTCTGCTCGTGGTGAGCGAGAAGGTGGATCCGAAGCGAGAGTCTGTGACCGATGTGACGCTCTACTACCACACCCTCAAGGAGGTGAAAATATCTCGCGCAAAGGTGGAGTTTGAGGAGGAGATCGAGAGTAAAATCTTCGACCTCTCGGTGTCGAGCGGTGCAGTGGTGTCGATGAATCTCACATCTCTCGACTTGGCTGTCGAGTGTACGGGTTCGAGCCGTCTAACTCTAAATGGCAAAACTAAGTATTTGACAATGAGGGCATCTACTGCAAAGGTCGAGGCTCATAACTTCTCGACAGTATCATCAACAGTCGATGTGTCACACTCGGCCGAGGTGCGAGTAGTCGTTTCGGAGAGGTTGGAGTGCACTACTTCGACAGGTGCAAAGTTGCTCTATAAGGGACACCCGACAATCTTGCGCGACCATAGTATGATATTTGGTGGCGACATTATCAACGTAAATTAGCACGCATCGTACTCTCTATGAAGACCTTTATAGAGGAGGTTGCATCTCGTCTGTACGAGAAATATGGCGATGATATCTCATCGCTAACTTTGGCTATGCCATCCAAGCGTGCTCGACTCTTCTTTGCGGAGGCGTTGGCTAAGATTGCAGTGCGACCAGTATGGGAACCTTCGTTTATCTCCATAGATGAGTTGATGTGTAAACTCTCGGGGTTGGCAAAGGTTGATAGGTTGAGATTGGTTGCCGAGCTCTACAAAATCTATTCAAAGTATCATAAGCCAAATTCCCAGAAGGAGGGTTTCGAGGAGTTCTACAATTGGGGCGAGGTTCTGGTTGGGGACTTCGATATGCTCGACAAATATATGGTTGACGCCTCGCAACTATTTGCTAATATTCGCGATTTGAAGGATATAGAGGCTGATTTGAGCTATCTCTCGGCCGATCAAATCGAGATGATAAACCGTTTCTGGCGAACCTTGACAGGCGAAAAGGAGGGCGTTATTGAGGGTTCTAAGACCAAGAGCTCATTCTTGACGGTATGGCATTCGCTCGGAACTATATACGAGGAGTTTCGTTACCGCCTGCGAGAGATGGGAGTGGGATATACAGGAATGATATATCGTGAGGCTGTGGAGCGTCTCGAGAGGGGAGAGGTTGAACTCTCGAACAAGGAGCGATATGCCTTTGTTGGTTTCAATGCCTTGTCTAAGTGCGAGCAGTCGCTTTTGCGAGCTATGCAGCGTAGTTGCACTATCGAGTTCTATTGGGATTACGATGGTTACTTTATGAATGACAACTTCCAGGAGGCTGGATTATTCGTTCGGCAGAACCTTGAAATGTTCGGTGAAGAGGATGGTATTTCGCACGATAACTTCCGTAGGATAGAGTCGGTTGAGGTGCTCTCCACCTCATCCAATGTTGCACAGTGCCAATCTGTTGTCGATATACTCGAAGATATAGCATCTAAGAGTGGAGGTGTTCTCGATAAAAATACTGCAGTGGTGCTTACGGATGAGAATCTCCTTATGCCGCTGCTCTATGCTTTACCCGAAAAGTTCAAGGAGGAGCGCGAGGTGGAGCAAGATGGCAAAAAGGTCAAGCAGGTAGGTATAAATGTGACTATGGGTTATCCACTCAAGAGCAGTTTGACCTACTCTTTTGTGGAGAGATTATTGGAGTTGCAGAAGCACGCCCGAAGAGATAAAGATGGGATGGCAACATTCTACTATGTAGATGTTGAGGGGTTACTATCTCACCCCTACATTGCCGATGAGTCGACTTCCCAATATAGCGATTTGCGAGAGGATATAGTCAAACATCGCATCTTCCAAGTGCCCGAGTCGAAGTTCTCTACAACTCCTCTGCTCCAAGCTATATTCCGTAAAACCGAGGGTTGGCAGGAGATGTCGGAGTATCTGCTCGAGATTATAGATGTTTTGGCCCAAACAACGGCCGAAGGTGAAGATGGTGCATATAGAGCCGAATTTTTGGCTGTTGTATCCGATGCTCTTGTCAAGTTGCACAATGTTGTGGAGCAGTGCGATATAGATGTTTCGGAGTCGATATATCGTTCGTTGGTGCGCCGCCATCTGCAGTCCGAAAGGGTGTCGTTTACGGGAGAACCTCTGCAGGGTTTGCAGATTATGGGTATACTCGAGACTCGAAACCTCGACTTCAAGAATGTGATTCTGCTCTCGATGACCGATAACAATTTCCCAGGCAATAAGGCAACCGACAAGTCGTTTATCCCGTATGGTTTGCGCTTTGGATTCGATATACCTACAGCCGAGCATCACGAGGGTGTATATGCCTACTACTTCTACCGACTTATCTCGCGTGCCGAGAATATCTATATGCTCTACTCCTCATCCTCTGATGATAAGAGTACGGGTGAGCCAAGCCGTTATATTCGTCAGATAGAGTACGAGACCGATATAAAGTTGAACCGTACGAATGTAGGTGTTGAGGTGTCGCTCTCGAATGATGAGTCTATTACGGTTGCTAAAAGTGGTGAGGTGTTAGATAAGTTGCTACGTTTTACTCGCAATAAGAAGCTTTCGCCAACGGCTTTCTCTACCTATGTAAAGTGTCCTTTGCGCTTCTATTTCAATGTGGTAGAGCAACTGCGTCCAGAGCAGGAACTGGAAGAGTCGGTGGATAATATGACCTTCGGAAATATCTTCCACGAGGCTGCCGATCTGCTCTATTCGCAGATTGTGGGCGATGCCGACCCAGCGCAACGACTTACGGAGTTGCGCGCAAAGGGTGAGGTCGAGAGATGTGTTGATAGAGCGATTGCTAAGGTCTATTTTGATCGTGAGGGTGAGCCTTTGCCTGAACTTGGAGGAGAGTTGCTTATTATCCGCAATATCGTTCGCGAGTATCTGGGTTCGAATCTGTTGAACTACGATATTCGTAACTGCGACTTTGTGGTTGCTGAGACCGAGAGCGATGTGAAGATGACCTTACCAATAGAGGTGGGCAAAAAGAGGTTCGATGTGCTTTTGGGTGGTCGAGCCGATCGTATAGACTCGCTGAATAACGGTATGTTGCGCGTGATAGACTACAAGACAGGAAAACCGCGATTGAACTATAGTGGCATAGAGTCGCTCTTTAACGGTGAGCCAATAGCCACCAAGCGAGAGTCGAACATCATAAATACGTTGCTCTATTCGATGATGCTCTCGCACGATCGAAATCGCGATGTGCGCCCAGAGCTATATTATGTAGGTTCAATGGTGCGCGATGACTACTCCTCTCGCTTTGTCGAGACCGTAGATCGTAGGAGTGCCACCCTCGAAGCCTATTCGGAGTGTGCAGCCGAGTTTGAGGCAGAGGTGCAGCGAGTGCTATGTGAGATGTTTGATGAGGAGATTCCTTTTGCTCAATGCAAGGAGGACTCTGCTTGTCGCTATTGCGACTATAATACACTGTGTAATAGGAAGTAACCTCGCTTAAGATAAAACAATAGAGGCAGAACTCGAAGGTTCTGCCTCTACTTTTTGGCTTCCGTCAGACTACAAGCTGATAGCCTCGGAAGGACAAACTCCTGCGCAAGCACCACACTCAATGCACTTATCTGCATCAATTACATAGATGTCGCCGGCAGAAATAGCCTCAACCGGACACTCATCAATGCAAGTACCGCACGCGATACATGAATCTGAAATTTTGTAAGCCATAATAATTGAATTTATTGTGTTAATTAACACCGCGAAGATAACTCTTTATTCTCAATTATCCAAAAAAAATGTATCTTTGCAGTATATATTCTATATAATAGGTACAAAAATGATTCCATTATCGACCTCTTTACGCCTAACTTTTCTTGGCACAGGTACTTCGCAAGGTGGACCAGTTATCGTTTGCGATTGTGCTGTATGCCGTTCGGTTGATTCTCGTGTTACGAGGTTACGCACCTCGGCAATGGTGGAAGTTGAAGGCAAGAGATTTATAATCGATGCAGGTCCCGATTTCCGCGTGCAAATGTTGCGGGAGGGCATCTCGCATGTTTCGGCGATATTGCTTACTCACAAACATAAAGATCATATCGGAGGTTTAGACGATGTGCGTGCCTTGAACTTTGTGGACTACCCCCATCAGATTCACACCGTACATATCTATGGTTCGCACGATACCTGCAACTGCGTGCGAAAGGATTTCGATTACGCCTTTGCTCCGAATCCCTATCGTGGAGTTCCTCAGATGGAGTTGCACGAGTTTGGCTCGGAGAGTTTCGAGATTGAAGGGGTGGAGATTCTTCCGATAAAGGGACGACACTCCCGTTTTGATGTGGCGGGATTCCGTATTGGAGGGTTGGCATATCTCACCGATTTCAAGGAGATTGAAGACGTGGAGGTTGCAAAATTGGAGGGCGTTGAAGTGTTGGTAGTCAATGCTTTGCGCTTCGAGCCTCACGACTCTCACTTCTCGGTTGCAGAGGCTATGGAGCTGATAGAGAGGGTAGCTCCAAAGAGAGCATACCTTACCCATATGTCGCACGATATCGGTCTGCATTGCGTAGCAAATCTACGTTTGCCCGAAGGTGTGGAATTTGCGTATGATGGATTGAAAATTGAGTTGTAGATTAGCAAATAAGAGAGGTTTGAGCCTCTCTTATTTGCTAATCTCGATACTCACAATCGAGACGGAGTGATTTACGGGCGCAATCTTGCGTAGCATTGCCAAGCCGCCGCAGTATTTATCGTTGGCGAGTTGTACGGCGTGCGAGACTTTTGTCTGGTCGTCAATATGCTTACATTCAATATTGTAGGAGATATTAAATGAGGTGAACTGACTGCGTCCTTCGACCTTCTCGGTATCGAGCTTGCCCTCCATCTTAATCTCTACGCTCAATAGTTTTACGTGCTCCTTGTCGGCTATAGATTTGAGGGTTAAGCCCGCGCAAAGGGCGGTAGAGTAGAGAAGTAACTCTTTCGGATTGAGTTTGTGGATTTCGTAAGGCTCGGCAAGTACGAAATGACCATTCTCGGCGGTGTGGATAGAAATAGATTGTTGCATAGTATTTAATGTATTTATGGTTCAAAACCACAACATACAAATACTATGCAACATATCTCTCTGCGGAGGCAGAAAACTACTCGCCGAAGTACCTATTTAATAGATGTGCCAGGCGATATCCGGCGTGGCGCATCTGTAGGTTGATGTGGTCGCGATGATACTCGGGAGTCTTTGGATCAAGTATAACAGTGTAAGGCTTATTCCACTTAAATATTACTTGATTGTTTGTAGCAATCTCCTTAGCCCAATCCAAAAGTTCGCCACTCTGAATCTGTTTGATTTCGCGCTTCGATGCGGTGTCTATCTCGGCGGCAACCTCTACACACGACTTGTTGGGGTGCACAAGCGAAGGCATCTCGTCCCATGCAGTATGGAAAGAGTCGAACTTTGCTCCTCTGCACTCGCAAGCCCAAGTTAATCGAGGACCTGGCAGATAGGAGTGGCTTGGACAGTGCATATCGCCTGCAAAGTGGATAAGCCAACGGATATTCATCACTGCGGCAGAGTCGGTCAATCGCTCTAACTTCGAGAGGTTGTGGTCGGCAACTCTCATGGCGTGGATAACATCGCCTTTGGCAAGACGAGGATTCATATCGTACTCGCATTGGTCATCTACGCTATAGCCATGCCAATTGGTGGAGTAGGCCAACTCTTTGTCATGGCGATGGTCGTCCATGTAGATAGCATCATCGGTTATGTCATTGGACATATATTTTGCGATATTTGCCTTTGTTTTCTCGGATATATGTCGTTTGGCAAGTTCAATGATTACCTCGTGTCCAAATTTGCTCCATGCTATAGCACTATTTGCGCCTGCTATAAGCGAGATAGCGAGTATTGCTAAAAATCTCTTCATATCCTTTGTCTATATTTATATTATCTCGAATGCAATCTCCATCATATCGGTAAAGGTCTTTTCGCGTTGCTCGGATGTTGTCTCCTCATGGGTTACAAGAGAGTCCGATACGGTGCAGATGCAGAGTGCCTCGTTACCACTGCGTGCGGCATTCATATAGAGCGCCGATGCCTCCATCTCGACAGCCAAAACTCCCATCTTCTGCCACTGCTTCCACGCCTCGGGATTGTCGTTGTAGAAGATCTCCGATGCGAGGATGTTTCCAACAGCATACCTTACCCCCATCTCCTTCGCCTTCTCGACAGCCGCACTCAAGAGTTCGTAGGTTGCAATAGGCGCTTAAGTGCCTAGAAGTCCATATTGTAGTGCATAGTTAGAGTTGTCGCAAGCAGCCTGGGCGATGATGATATCGCCGATGCGTAAATCTGGCTGATAAGCACCGCACGAGCCTGTGCGAATGATGCGCTTTACTCCGTAGAAATTGTAGAGCTCGAAGGTGTAGATGCCGATTGAGGAGATACCCATTCCGTGTCCCATCACCGAAACCTCTTTTCCTTTGTAAGTGCCGGTGTAACAATACATTCCACGGACTTGATTTACCAATTTTGGATTCTCCAAGTATCGCTCTGCCATGAACTTTGCACGCAGAGGGTCGCCCGCCATAATAACTCGCTCGGCAATCTCGCCATACTTTGCTTCAATATGTGCAGTAGGTGTCATCTGTACCTAATTATTTTGTGTAGAACTTATATGTGCAAGTGTGAGTATATACCTGACCTGGCTCCAAAACTACGCTTGGGAACGATGGCTGGTTTGGTGCATCAGGGTAGCGCTGAGTCTCGAGTGCGATAGCGCCACGATAGAGAACGGGCTTTCCAAATTTGGTGTGGCACTTGCCATCGAAGAAGTGACCGCAGTAGAACTGCAAGCCCACCTGGTCGGTGTATACCTCCATACCGCGGCCACTCTTTGGAGAGTAGACATCGGCAACCTTCTGGATTGTGCCATCGTCCTCACGGTCGATAGCCCAGTTGTGGTCGTATCCTGCGCCAGCTGCGAGCTGTGGATGCTCCTCGTTTACGCGCTCACCAATAGCGTGAGGCTCGTTGAAGTCGAATGGAGTGTCCTTCACGCACATAAGCTCGCCTGTAGGGATAAGATACTCATTTACAGGGGTAATAGCCTTGCTGTTGATGGTCAAAACGTGGTCGAGAATTGTGCCCTCGCCATCGCCCTCGAGGTTGAAGAATGAGTGGTGCGAAATGTTGAATACGGTTTTGGCATCGGTGGTCGCTGAATAGAGCACTGTGAACTCATTATCCTTGGTCAAACGATAGGTCATTTCGATGCTACGATTTGCAGGGAAACCCTCAAGTCCGTCAGGGAGAAGAGTTGTGAACACAATCTCATTCTCGCTGCAAGATTTCACATCCCAAACGATGCGGTCTACACCGAAATCTCCTCCGTGGAGAGTCTGTCCGTTATTGTTCTGCGGAAGGGTGTAGCTCTTGCCATCGAGTGTGAACTTTCCATTTGCAATGCGGTTTGCAACTGGACCTACAACTGCACCAAGAAAACGCTCGCCAGTGTTGTTGATGTAGCGGTCGATGTTCTCGTAACCAATCTCCACATCGGCATAGCTGCCATCGCGACCTGGAACCCAGAGTGATACGACACGCGCGCCATAGTTTGTAACCTGCATAACGAGGTCGCCAGCACGGAGAGTGTAGAGTGATACCTCCTTGCCATCAACAGTTGTCTCAAAATTTGCTTTGTCTAACAAAGTGATCTCCTTTTGTGCTTCGCAGCACGATACTGCCGCAACGAGTGCGAGAATAGCTAATAATTTTTTCATATTTGTAAGTGTTTTGTATGTTTATTTTCACAAAGATAGGAAAAACTTTGCGAAAATTGCAATTATTTTGGCGAAAATCACTATCTTCGCTCTCGATAAAAAAGCCAACAGCCAAGGGCTAATGGCTAAAAGCATAGAGAAGATATGGATGTACGTATAGCTGAGGATTGGAAGGCGTTGCTCCAGGAGGAGTTCGATAAACCCTATTTTGCCGAATTGGTCGATTTTGTGAAGGAGGAATATGCCACAAATCAGATCTTTCCTGCGGCAAAAAATATCTTTAGAGCGTTCGATAAATGTCCGCTCGAAAAGCTCAAAGTTGTGATTATTGGTCAAGATCCGTATCACGGTGATGGTCAGGCAAATGGCTTATGCTTTTCGGTGGATGATGGAGTCGATTTTCCACCATCATTACGCAATATTTTCAAGGAGGTGTCCGAGGATATTGGTAAGCCTGTTCCTGCGAGTGGAAACCTCGATCGTTGGGCAGAGCAAGGGGTGCTGATGTTGAATGCAGTTTTGACCGTTCGAGCCCACGAAGCGGCGTCTCATTCGGGGCGTGGTTGGGAGCGATTTACCGATGCTGTCGTTCGACTTATTGCCGAGAAGAAAGAGGGTGTTGTCTATATGTTGTGGGGTAGTTATGCTCAGAAGAAGGGCGCGATGGTTGATGCTTCGCGCAATTTGGTATTGAAAGCTGTTCACCCATCACCACTCTCTGTTTATAGAGGATTTTTTGGCTCTCGCCATTTCTCCAAAGCAAATGCCTATCTTGCTGCTAATGGGAAGGTTGCAATAGAGTGGTAGATGATTGTCGAAAAGATGTTGAATATTTAAGGGTAAAAAAGAGTGAAAAAATGTTGCTGTTGTCAAAATAATTTGTAATTTTGCACTACCAATTGGAACTTAAAAGTCGTACAAAGATTTAGCGGTTTTTGTGCGCAGGTACCTTAAGATAATGAAAATGTGTTAATTATGATGGCTTGTAGTGGATTAACAGGCCTGTAAGCAGAGGGGTGTCGCCTTGCGTTTCGCAAGACGAGTATCTTTTTTGTCTTTTGCGCGCGTATATCGCGTGTGTATATACGAGCTAGACTGTGACGATGAGGCGAAGAAGAAGGATGTGAAGAGACGAAGGAGAATAGACGAAAAACTACAAAATAAACAAAACAACAAACAAAATTTTAATCAAACAAATTCAAAAAACTATTAGCGTGAAAAATTTTACTAAACTTTTGATGGCGGTAGTTTTGCTCGCAACTTACTCTTGCGTGCAAGATACAACCGAGGACTTGGCTCCAGTGGTATCTGGTCCAGTCAGTGGAAGTGGTGAGGTGAAGACGCTGCAGGTGGCTCTTCCTAATCCTACTCGTACCGAGTTGGGCGAGTTGGCAGAGGGAAAGTATCCGGTATTTTGGAGTGAGGGTGATGTGATTGCCGTAAATGGCAAGCCAACCACCAACATTTCAATCAAGGAGGATAATAAGTCGGTTGCGGTATTTGATTTGCCTCTTGGTGTGACTATTCCGTACAACGTAGTTTATCCGTATCCAGGAGAGAACGTTTCAGTGAATAGTGACAGCGGAAAGTATCCAGTGGTGTTTATGACAAATCAGCACCATACCGAGGGTACTTTCGCAAAGGGTGCAGCTCCAATGTACTCTTGGTCGGACGGTTTCCACGATATCGAGATGCATCATCTCTCGACCGTTCTTCGTTTCTCGGTTAAGGCGAAGGCTGGTGAGAATGTGTCATTGAAGTATGTTGCAGTTTCGACTGTCGATGCCGTGCCTATCGCTGGTGTATTCGATGTCTACTGTGGAAGCAACGACAAGGATGACAAGAATACTGGTTCGTTGGAGGCTCGTGAGGGTGCATCTTCGACAGTATTCTACAACTTTGAGAATGACGAGTTTGTACTCAGCGAGGAGGAGTCGGTGTTCTACATTGCTGTACCTTATGGTTCGTACCCAGGTGGTTTCCAGGTTAACTTTGTGGCAAAGGGTGCTGACTACGAGACAAATCCAAATTCGGGTTGTGTCTTTACTCGTACATTCAAGGGTAGTGGCGATGATGTTCTCAACCCAGGTAAGGTACGTCACTTCCCTACTATTGAGTTCGACTACGGTGCTGCGGAGAGTGTTCTCCTCATCGGTAGCGATGTTGAGATGATGGAGCTTGCAAACAAGGTTGCAGCTGAAACTTTCAATGATGAGTACAAGGGTGGTGCATTGCTCGTTGCCGATGTTGATATGACAGACAAGGGTCTCAAGACCATCGACAACTTTACTTCGGTACTCGAGGGACGTCACTACACAATTAGTGGTTTGACAGAGCCGCTCTTTGGAGAGAATACCACAGCGCAGATTTTGAACCTCAATGTTGCAGGAAACATCGTTGAGCAGAGTAACGGTCAGGTAGGTTTGATTGCTCGTTCGTTGGCTGCTGGTGGTAGAGTGTTCAACTGCTCGGCTGCAGGTTCTATCGAGTATGAGAATCCGAATGTGGCTATAAATAGCGAGGACTTTACCTTGGTGAATGTCGGTGGAGCTGTCGGCGGTGTATATGGCGCCGAGGTTTCAATCGTGAAGAGCGATGTCGACATTACTGTCAAAGTAGCGGGTCCAGAGGGCAATACTGCCTACAATCCTTGCTTTGGTGGTGTTGTAGGTTATGCTTGTGCTTCGGGCGAGGCGTTGCCTACAGTAACTGAGTGCTCGAGCACTGGAGATGTTATTTGGAACGATGCTTCGGGCAACTCGAAGGTTACTCCATTTATCGGTGGTGTGGCTGGATATGTTACAGATGGAACATTCTCGGACAATACCAATGCTGGTAAACTCGAGATTCATACGTCTATGTACGACTTGGATTGGGGTGGCGTTATTGGTGCCTCTTTGGTTTCGGTTGAGCGTTGTAAGAATAAGGGATCTATGACCATCAACCAGGAGGTGACTAAGGCCAATATTGGTGGTGTTATCGGTCAGTTGTCGGTAAAAGAGAATGAGTCGTATAAGAATACCCTCGTAGACTGCGAGAATAGCGGTGAGGTGAACTTGAATGAGAGTTTCAAGATTGTTGATAGCGCCAATATTGGAGGTGTAGCTGCCGAGATCGGAAAGAATACATCTTTGGTAAAGGGTTGCTACAACTCGGGTTCGATTACCTACTTGGGTGAGTGCGTTAAGCGTGACAAGGATCAAGAGTATGGTAATACAATAATGCACCTCGGAGGTGTTGCAGGTATCTGCTGGTCGGAGGTAGCCGAGAATTGCGGCAATAAGGCGAGTGGTATTATCGAGGTTCGTGGTAAGGTGGCAGGTAGTGGTGTTAACGGAGAGGTTGAGGATATGACAGGTCTTGGAGGTGTGTTTGGTGCTCGTTTGGGACTTAAGACTTCTCTCGGAATCGATACTGAGGTTTCGACAACGAATTGCTCGAATGAAGGAACAGTAAATTACAACTACACATATTGCGGTAAGGGTATTGTTGCGGCAACTGCTTGTATCGGAGTTTTCGATTCGGATAAGGCTGAAGCTTGTAGCAATAGCGGTGATATGCATATATCGACAATAATTGCTCCGGAATATACAGGTCAAAAGGCTTTCTATATCTCGGCTGTTATGGGCTATATCAAGTCTCCATGCTCAATCCTTCAATGTAACAACAGTGGTACGCTCGAGTATAACAACTCCAAGCCGACAACCATCTATATGTCGGCTATCAATTCATACTGTGGAGCTTCCGGAGTTAATATCGAAGGTTGCTCGAATAGCGGTGATGTAATTGTTGGCGAAGGTGTAGAGTGTACATACTTGGAGTTGGGAGGCGTAATCGCAACTACCAAGTACCTCAAAGAGGCGAAATTCCCTAACATTTCGAATAGTGGAAAAGTGATTGCTAAGTGTATGGCAACCGAAGAGGCTTGGCTTGGAGGTATCTTTGGAGAATCTGGTAAAGGTACTAATACAGATGAAGTGGTAACGGGTGTTCAGAATACGGGAGAAGTAACATTCTCGGGAACATCTAAGCAGGTCTGTATCGGAGGCTATGCTGGTTATTACCGAGATTCGAAGCACACTGTTCAGTTCAAGAATGCAAGTAGTGGTGTATTGACTTTTAATGGTCGTGCTACAAAAGAGGCATTTATTGGTGGATATATTGGTATGTGTGAGCTTGACACACCAGGTAAAATGGAGGCATTTAACGAAAGTAATATTGTTGTTAAAGGTTTGTCGCCAAATCTCTATGTGGCAGGCTGTATTGGTTATGCTAAAAGGCTAACTAATACAGGTTTGCTTAGCGGTTTGAGAAATACTGGTACTATTGAGCTTCCGGATGTAGGCGAGGCTACGGAGTTCTCTACCAATGCATATTTGGGCGGAGTCGTAGCGTGGGCAGACTTTGGAGTTACAGGTAATACTGAAGAGTCTTCTGAAAAGCCAACTACAGGTATCGCAGAGTGCTATAACGAGGGAGAGTTGCATTACAACTCGCTTGTTACCGATGGAGCATATATCGGCGGTATTGTGGCTAAGGCTTCGAAGACACCTATATATAATTGTGTGAACAATGGTAAGATTATCTCGACAGGAAATGCGGGTAGCCTTGTAAGCCGCTTAAAAACAAGTGCTGATAGAGTGTTGGCAAAGGTACAACTTCACTATCACGATATCGCTATTGGTGGTGTAGTGGCTGAGACCGATGCTAATGTATTGTCTTCATCGAATGAGGCAACTATTGAGCATACTTGTAATCCTAACCCACTCAAGATTGACCAGTGGAGTCAGACCGCTTCCTCGCGTTTCGATATTGGTGGAGTTGTTGGTCGTACATACGTCAAATCAGACGAGTCGAAGCAGTATGCTATCACTCTTGCAGGCTTGACCAATAAGGAAAGAGGTGAGATTACAATCTATGGTTCGCCATATTGTACAAATTCATCAAGTTCAATTCAATATGCGGATGATAATAAACAGGAACCGCAATCGACTGATATAGATGACCCAGACCGTGCTAATATGCGTCCATTCTATCGAATGAACTTGGCTGGAGTTGTAGGTCGTTTGCACGATCACTCAAATAAGGATGTTAAGCACTACTTGAATAATTGTCAGAACAGTGCGCTCGTGTCTGTGCCTGATGCTCCATACGCAAAGAACTTGAATATGGCGGGTGTTGTGGCAGATATTTTGTCGAGTTATACAACTCTCACAAGTTGTTCTAACTCAGGTACTCTTCGTGTCGACAATGCAGGTTACGGAATAGATCTTGCGACAAATCAGGTTAAGCACTGCTACTTTATCAATATGGGTGGTGTAGCAAGTCTTCTCTTTGATGTTCGTGTTCGTAGTGAAGTTTGTAATACTAAAACTATCCACAAGACACTTACATTTAACCAGTGTAGCAATAGTGGAAATATCTACTATGGCGAGAACTTGGCTTCGTTTGGTATCTCTGCTGGTGGTATGCTCGCTCAAGCTTTGAACTGGCTTACAGCACAGTCAAAATGGGCTGGTTGGGGTGATGTATATACCTATATACCAATGAATGATGTAACTATTACTATGAACCAGTGTGAGAATAGAGGTAATGTTACTTACTATTCAAAAGCAATGAACAACCTAAAAAACTATACGGGAACATCGTTTGCTGGTGGTATGGTAGGTAGTTGTGGTCAAGCAAATAATGCGATGAATCACCAGGCTCGCTTTACTTCGATAGACCTTCTTCTTAATGGTTGTAAGAACTATGGTAATATTCAGTTCGATCGTAGCAATGGTAGTATGTCGCCAAATTCATCTGTTAACTACAGTGCAGTTGGAGGTTTGGTTGGTTTATACTTCGGTAGCGTTGGTACAGAGTGTCCTTCTTATACAGGAACAAGGAGTGTAGATAATGGCTACCGTATGGAGATTACTTCGGGTGAGAACCATGGTCGCATTTGGGGCGTCTCTGGTTATATCGGAGGTATCGTTGGTCGTGCAAACTGGTATGTTAAGATTACTGGTACTGAGGCAGAACCAACTATTAATACTGGTGATGTCGTAGTTGCTCGTAATGCATCGGCAGGTAACGCTGTTCGCCGTACTGGCTATGGTAATAAGATTATCCATGCGGGAGGTATTGCGGGTGCCCTTTGGGAGCAGTATACTGATACTCGCTTTATGGGTCTGAATTCGGGCAATAATGAGGGTTGGCCAGCTTATACACTTGGCTCGCAGTATTGTCGTGTAGAACACGCTATCAACAAGGGTACTGTAGGAGCAACAACTATAGCTGGTGGTATTGTAGGAGAATATCGTTGTTTCTATGCTCCTACTAAGGAACTTGCTCCAAGCCGTCCAAATAAGGGTGGTATCGAGAACTGTACTAACCTCGGTGATATATATGCATTGGAGGGTGCTACTTCGAATGTAGGATCAATCGTTGGTTCATCTCGTACTATGACAATTACAGAGTACAGTTCATACAAGACAAATGAGACTGCAGCCGTAGCCGCTAAGACTTGGCCGGTAGGTGTATTTAATTGTACAGTAGGTGGTACTATCCTCCGCGGTGCAAACCGTTACACCACAGCCGATGCAGATAACTTTATGAACTGCATCTATGGTGAGGCTTGGGACTCGACTGCTACTTCACTTGTTGAAGGCAAGGGTAATGAGTATGATGGCTGTAGGCCTTACACCGTAGCCGAAGAAGGCGGTGAAGGTGAGGAACCAATGGCAGTAAGACGATAATAATTGATAAAAAATATAGGACAAATGTTAAAGATGAAATCAGCACTTTGCATTGTGGCAATATTCTCGCTTGCGTTGGTATCGTGTGTTGTGCGCCTCCCTGAAGCGGATATGCCTAATGACAAGAATGGTGCAGTAACAATGGTTAAGGCAGTCGTTAAGCCTCTAACCTTGAAGGGTCTCACCGGTGCAGGTCACTACGAGTGGAAGACTGCGTTGACAGTCGAGAATTCGGAGGATTTGAAATCAATCGGTATCAATGGCTCTTCGAAGGGTGTTAACGAGTGCTATCTTCCTGTGCAATCGACTATAGGTAGCAACGAGGCTTACTTCTATGGTAAAGAGGTTGCCGGAGATTTGACAATCTATATGCCATATTCGGAAGATGGTGGCATACGAGCAGACGAAGGTCGCGTGGTAGTTCCTGCTGAGCAGAACTACTATGCAGACCCGTTCGCTCACTTGATGTACAACTCTACATTGCTCGGAGTAACTTCGAGCGATGTAGTGGAGTTCGACTTCCATACAGGTCTTGTGAAGGTACTTGTCGAGTACGATGTACAGGATATTGTATCGGTAAACTTGCTCGTGGGTAATGTGAACGCAAACTACGACAATGGTACTCCAGAGGATACCTCGGATGACTACCCTTACAGTGGTTATGTTGCAGGTGAACTCACAACCTACGATGGTTTGATTGACACCAAGTACAATCCTTCGGTTAAGGTCTCGGTAAACGGCTTCGGCGAGGGAGTGAACTCGACAATCGAGAAACCGCTTGTTGTGTGGGCTGCAGTAGCTCCAGGTTTCTACGAGAACTTCGTGGTGGAGATTACAAACAAGGAGAATGTAACTATCTCGGCACCTGTTAAAGGTCCATTCTTGGTTGAGCGTTGCGCTGTAGCTTCGCAGGATTGTGTTGCCAAGAAGGTCGATCACAAAAACGGTGTAGATGATATGACTCCGGAGGATGGAAGCTTTAATGAGTAGAAAATATGTTGAACAATGAAAATTTATAGAGCAATGAATAAAACCTATTTTCTCTCGATATTTGTTGCCGTATTGATGATGTGCGGCTGTACAAAAGTGGAGGTCAAGCAAGTGCAGGGCGAGGTAATCGCTGTAAAGGAGGTTCCTGTAACCGCTGGCGAGTTTATGTTGCCTATAACCGTGAAGGGTGAGTCAAACCTTTATTGGAAGGCTCGTCCACTGAGCGATTGGTTGCACGTTTCGGACCAAAACTGGAAGAAGAATGCTTATAACCTCACCGTAAACTACGATTCGAACGAGTCTTCGATGTACAATCGTAACTTTGCGCGCGTGGGTAGCTTGGTAATCGAAACCTATGATGGCTTTGTGGTTGATACTATCGTTGTAAAGCAGCGCGGTATCACTCCAAGTATGCAGCTGGAAAACAAGACTGTTGAGGCTTCGGAGACAGAGTGCGAAATTACTTTCAACTCGAACCTTACCGATGCTTGTCGTCCAGGTATGACCTATTCGGCAAATGCTAATTGGGTGAAGAGCATTGAGTATCTCGGCTGTGGCACTCACCTCTTGGTGAAGTTCTCGGCAAATGATGGCGCCGAGCGTCAGGCTACTATTAAGGTAACCTTCACTGATGCTTGGGGACTCCCTACTGAGGAGACGTGTACCTTAACACAGTCGGGTTCGTCTGTTGCTCCAGAGCCAGAGCCGGAGCCAGAGCCAGAGCCAGAGCCACAACCTAATCCAGAACCTGATCAAACTGTTGAATAATGAAGAAGATATTTTACATACTATTTATGGTGTCGCTCCTCGCAGCATCTTGTACCAAAGAGGTGCTGGTATCCCGCGACCACGATCTCGATGCCGAGGTTTTGGATATGGAGCCAAAGATGGAGATGTCGGTTCTCTACTGTAATATCAACGATGTTGCAGATGCGAGCTTGCTCGATTTATCGAAGGTGGGCGACTATTTGGCTGCTAAGGAAGCCGATGTGGTAACATTGGTGGCTCCAGCTACTGTTAACGGAACTAATTTTGCAACATGGCTCAGCGATTATGCTACCGAGAAGGGCTTGAAGCCTTTGTCGGTGCAGAATGTAGATGGTCACCTCTGCATGGGTGCTCTTGTGGCAGACAAACTCTCGGTTGAGAAGTACGATGTAGAGCAGGGTACAACATTCAGCAATGCTGTGCTTCACTTCAAGACCAATGGTGTTCACTTTGTTGTGACCGATTTGAAGGAGTCGCGTAACGCTGTTCCTTCGGATTGGGAGGCACAGGTTGAGGCTATGACCACAAATAAGAAGGCTGCCGAGATTGTTTACGATCCAGATAACCTCGCACTTCGCAAGGTTGAGGTTGAGCAGCTTGTGGCTTGTACCAAGGAGTACAAAGATGCGGCTGGCATTCGTCCATTTGCAAAGGATAGCTATTGGGTAATGTGCGTTGATATGAATACTTCGTCAAATATTGACACTAAGTATGGCGTAGAGTTCGCACGTAAAGATTGCTACGATTACGATGAGGATACCGAAGCGTTCTTCACTCACGTGACAGACTACTTCTCGTTGAGTGAGGTACTCCCTGCAACCGATCCATACTTCGCATTGAACGAGGTTATGGTGAAGGGTGCAGGTTTGGTTGATTGCATTGCGGTACACCACTCGGTATATACCCCATCGAGCATCTCTTTGGACGGTAATCCAACCAAGGAGCGCAACAACTTCCTCTATTCGTCTGACGAATGCTGGAATATGTTTGAGACACTCACACTCGACACTGCGATTGTAGGCGAGTGGGGTACAACTCATTATCCAATTATGGTAACACTTAAAAGTGAGGAATAGCAGATGAAACGCATAATAAACAGTGTAATTTACGCATCGTTCTGCATCGTTGCCCTGCTGTTCACCCAAACAGCAATGGCGCAGAAGGGTCGTACGATAACAGGACAGGTATTGGATAATACCGGTCAGCCAATGATTGGTGCAACTGTTGTCGTTGCCGGCAATTCTACTGTCGGTACAACCACCGATGTTCAGGGTAAGTTTAAGATCAAGGCGTCACCAGATGACAACCTCTCGTTCTCGTTCCTCGGTTATATTGAGGTTACAGAGCGTGTAGGTAACCGTACAAACATCAACATTGTGCTCCAGCCGGAGAATGTAAGTATCAACGAGGTTGTGGTTATCGGTTATGGTACTCAGCAGAAGAGTGACTTGACAGGTGCTGTAACATCGGTTAATATGGAGGATTTGGCAAATACTGCAGCCGCTTCGGTGGACGAGGCATTGCAGGGCCGTTTGGCAGGAGTCGAGATTATGACAACTGACGGTGAGCCAGGTTCGGCAGCATCGATTCGAGTTCGTGGTACTCGTTCTATCACAGCGAACAACGAGCCTCTTATCGTTGTCGATGGTGTAATGGACGCAGTGTCAAACTTCTCGGATATCGACCCAGCCGATATTAAGAATGTAACAGTTTTGAAGGACGCATCTTCGACCGCAATCTACGGTTCGCGTGGTGCGAATGGTGTAATCCTCGTAACCACTCACGAGGCTAAGGCAAACAAGCTCAATGTAACTTTCAAGGGTACATTCTCGCTTGCGGAGTTGCCACGTGATTTGGATATGATGAATGCTTCTGAGTTTGCTCAGTATCGTAACGATTATTGGACTAACAACTCGTCGTCGGCGCGTTACTGGCAATCGTGGAAGCCTCGTTATCCGAATCCATCAGCTTATGGTGAGGGTACCGATTGGATTGATGTTATGACTCGCAAGGCATTCTCGCAGAAGTATTTCCTCTCGTTGGCAGGAGGTAGCAAGACCACTAAGGTCTACTTCTCGTTGGGTTATGACGATATTCAGGGTATCGTAATCGATTCGGATCAGCAGCGCTTGACTGGTCGTTTGAAGATTGACCACGATGTGTTCAAGTGGATGAGGCTCGGTATCAATACTCAGTATCAGATTCGTCACAATAACAAGAGTAACTCTTCTATTTCAGGTAATGCTGCACGTGCCGTTAGTAACCTCAACCCTATGATGACTCCAACCGAGACTTGGGATACCTTGGGTGATAATGGTACTAATGGTGGTTCGATCTACGACTCTCCATACTTGAAGGCTCAGAATCTGATCAACTACGAGGATCGTACAATCTTGACTATTACTCCATACATCGAGTTGAAACTTATGCCAGGCCTTAAGTTGAAGTCGCAGTTCTCGTTCACAGACAATATCATGGAGTCATTCTACTACTCGCCATCTACGATGCCAGTAGCAGAGCGTTACAACTATGGTGGTAGCGCAACTCGCAAGGATAATAGTAACCGCAACTTGTTGAGCGAGACCACTCTCTCCTACAACAAGACCTTTAAGAAGAAGCATAAGTTGGGTGCTACCGCGCTATTCTCGGCACAAAACAGACGTTCGGACAACTCTGGAATGAGCGGTCGTGGTTACTTGGATGACAATGTAACAGCGTATAGCATGGGTAGCTTGTTGGATAGACGTCTTATGTCGGCATCTTCTTCAACATCGGAGTTGCAGCGCTTCTCGGTGATGGCTCGTGTGAACTACTCGTATGCTGGTCGTTACCACTTTACATTAACAGGTCGTGGCGATGCTTCGTCAAACTTCGCTGTTGGTCACAAGTGGGCATTCTTCCCAGCAGCTGCGTTCAAGTGGACTATCAGCAAGGAGAAGTGGATGAAGGGCACCAAGTCGTGGTTGTCTGACCTCTCGCTCCGTCTCAGTGCTGGTCGTACAGGTAACGATGCCGTTTCGACTTATGTGTCGCAGATGGTACTCTCGACTAATACTGCGGGTTGGTTCTTTGGTGATTCGTATGAGGTATCGCACTATCCAACTCGTATCGACAACCCTAACCTTACATGGGAGAAGACCGATTCGTACAACATCGGATTGGATATGTCGATTTTGAACGATAGAATCACCTTCTCGTTGGAGGGTTATATGGCCTACACTAAGGACCTCCTCTACACAATGCAGAATGCTGCGGTTACAGGTTTTACTTCGCGATATGCTAACATCGGTAGCACCGAGAATAAGGGTGTTGAGTTTACATTTACTTCGCGTAATATTTCGCGCCGTAACTTCCAGTGGACAACCAACTTGACTGTTGCTCACAACTCTTCGAAGGTGACTGATATCGCGACTGCGTATGGTTATGTATCGACATCCAGCCGTGGTGGTTATATGATCTATGGTTACGCAGAGGGTTATCCAGCACAGTCGTTGTGGGGCTTCCAGTACGAGGGTGTATGGCATACTCAGGAGGAGATCAACCAGAATAAGCAGACTAAGACATACGTATCGGCGAGCAACACTATGGGTTATGCTCGTTATGCCGATATCAACCACGATGGTGTGTTGAGCGATAAGGACCGTATCTACTTAGGTTCGGCAGACCCTATCATCTACGGAGGTTTTAACAATACATTCCGTATTATCAAGAACTTGTCGTTGGGTGTATTCTTCACATATAGCCTTGGTGGCCGTATGTACAACATTATCGAGTTTACAACAATGGTCGGTGGTGCAACATCTAACAAGGATCGCCGTATGTTGGGTGCTTGGCATATGAACCGAAATCCTTACTCGAATATCCCTGGTGCATACTTCACCGATAGCTATGGTAGCGACTTGTTTATCTACGATGCATCGTACTTGCGATTGCAGAATATCAACTTGAGTTACACTTTCGATTTGCGAAAGAAGACTCGTTACTTGCGTGATATTGCATTGTCAGCATCGGTTAACAATGTGGCTCTATTTACCAAGTTCCCAGGATTCGACCCAGATGCAATTAGCGCTGGTCGTCGTATGGATACAGGTAAATACCCTAAGAATCGTACCTATTCACTTGCAATTCAAATTCGCTACTAATTATGAAAAAGATACTATTTTTAATACTTTCGGTGGCAACACTCGTAGGTTGTACTCTTGACGAGAAGGTCTACTCTTCGTCTATGCCAGAGACCTACTATAAGACTGTGCCACAGATTCAGACAGGTCTTAACGGTTGTTATATTCCGTTGAAAAGCATCTATGGAAATGGCGACTACTTTGAGGTTTGTGAGGTGGCAGCCGATTTGATCTATCATAATACAGACTCGTATTATGATGCGCAGTGCTACTACACTCAGTCATTGCCTCGTTTTGGTAACACTATCTGGACTCAAGGCTACTTGGGTGTGATGCGATGCAACGCTATGTATGTTGCTATCGAGCGCGCTCCACTCAGTGTTGAGGAGAAGGCTCCGTTGTTTGCAGAGTGCGAGATTTTGCGAGCATTCTACTACTACATCCTTACTATCAACTTCGGCGATGTGCCTTACTATTGGGAGGAAGTTACAGATGCTAATAACGATGCAATCGCTCAGTTGCCTCGTATGTCGGCAGTTGACCTTCGCAATCAGTTGATGCAGCGTCTGGAGCACTGGCTTATTGATGAGCAGGCACTCCCTTATGTAAAGACCTATGTGCCAAGCAACGAGTATCGTATTGGTGCTATGGTGGGCTTTATGCTCGCAGGTAAATTGGCAATGTGGAATAAGGACTGGGATAAGGCTATTAAGTACTACAACTACATCGTAGACGTATATCATGCTCCCGATGAGAATGGCGCCTTAACTCCTAGTCAGTCTTTGGTAGGTGCTGATCCTAATAATCCGTATTATAAGATTAAGGATTTGATGTTCCGCAACCGTTACATCGAGGAATCTATTTTCGAGTTGCCAGGCTATGCTAAGGATTATGGTTTGCGTGTTACTCACCAGTTGGCATCGCGTTGTACCCCATCGCGTAGCTCTACCGAGACTGAGGGCGGTGACTTGGATTCAGGAGACAGCGATGTAGAGATGGAGGACGATACAGTAGACTTGTCTAAGAAGGACGATATGTACAATGGTATCCGTATCCCAGAGTTGGGAGCGTGGGGTCGTACTACATCGCCATACCGTCCAACGTGCTATATGTATATGGATTTGATGCCTTGTACAAAGGTCTTTAATCAGGGCCTGACAACAACCAACCCAGATAGACGCCGTTCGGTATACGACACTGCAGCATTCTCGGCAGACAACATCAAAGAGGTGCAAGATGGTGGTGGCTGGTTGGCTTGGTGCTATGCTGGTTGGACAAAAGATGAGAATATGGATACTGTACCTCGTCATATGGTTTACTTCTCCGATACAAAGACTAAGGGTGAGAAGATTGGTCAGCCATACTTGGGCGATAAGTTCTGGTGTCCTGGTATGGTCTATAACCAGGATTCGAACAACCTTCGCATCTTCCGCTTTGCTCATGTCGTTCTCGACTTGGCTGAGGCCTATATGCGTATGGGTGATTGGGATATGGCAAATGGCTATTTGGATGCTACACGTAAGCGTGCAGGTCTTGATCCTGTGGATTTACGCACAGAGGAGGAGTTTATGGCGGAGTTGCAGAAGGAGTCGGCACGTGAGTTGTTCGGTGAGTTCAACCGCCGTCACAGCCTTGTTCGTTGGGGAATCTGGCGCGATCAGATTGTTAATCACGCGAAATATCCAGCCAAAGATAGTGATAGTAAATATCTTAAGCGTAACAACTGCGATATTATTAACTTCGTGAAGGATTACCCTTGCCGCGAATACTATCCTATTCCGGATACACAGATTATTCTGTCGAACTATAACTTGGATAATAAAGAATACGATAAATACGGATTGTAATGAAAAAGATTGCGATTATATTATTATTGATGATGGCTTGCATTGCAACTTCGTGTGTAGAGCCATACAAAGAGTCGAATACGCTTGTTTTCGATAATAATGAGGTTTCTCTGCCTTATAGTGTAAAAGATGGAGATATACACTATCTTCATATTACATCGAATGGAAGCTGGACTGCAAAACTCGAGACTGCCGATGGTAACTCGTGGTGCTGGATTCAGGACTATTTCGAGGTCTATAATGGCGGAAATGCCGAAAAGGTGCAGGTTGTAACTCCACTCTCGAGCTTCGAAGGAATGGAGGAGATGGGCCGCTGGAACAAGGTTCAGGGTAGTGGCTCGGTATATATGCCGCTCCGTTTTGTGCAGAATGCCAATAAGTGGAGATATGCGGTGTTGATTGTCACAAATATCGACACAGGAGAGGAGCGCATTTTACGAATTAGACAGAATTATAAATAAGGAGAATTTACTATGAAAAAGATTTTTGGAATTGTAGTTGCAGTTACTGCATTTTTGGCTTCGTGTAGTTCTCCGTACTATCCGGAGTATGTTCCGCTTGTTTCGTTGGGAGCTAACACAAGCGCTCTTGTTTGCGAGAATGTTGAGGGTTCATCTTCGTTGAATGTGATTTCGAATGTGGAGTACACCGCATCGATCATTTCGGGCGAGGAGTGGCTCAGCTTTGCCGACACCAAGTCGTTGGTTCGTAATGGTAATGGAAACACAGTGCTTGTATTCAATCACCTCAAGAACAATCACGATAAGCGTGTAGGTTACTTGGTTCTTGCAGCCGAGACTCGCCGCGATACTATCAAGATTAAGCAGAAGGGAGCTTTCGAGGATTATCTCGAGATTCACCCCGAGGATTATGAGGAGATTTTCCCTTTGAAGGACCCTGCAAAAGTAGAATTGGGTCGCATCAAGGATATGTCAATCCCTGAGGCTGGTGGCGAGTACTCGATTCGTTTGCGTACATCGTGTATGGATCACGAGTTCTCGTTCTGGACCGATAGACCAGATGCTATTGTTGACGTGAAAGTCGTGAATGGAGTACTCTCGTTCCGTGCTAAGGTTAACGAGGATGCTCAGCCTCGACTCATAGTTCTTCGATTGTCGTACATCGATGGTTGGGACGATGTAAAAACCTTGGATATTCCTATCAAGCAGATGTTTGATCCACTCAACTAAGAGTGAAATACCAATTTTGGAGAGGTGTCGATTTAACAATCGATGCCTCTTCGATTTTTTTATTTTATTTTCTCTTTTTTTTGTTCGGAGATAGAATTTTTTAGTAACTTTGTCGCAAGGTTTATATTCTATATACAAGTCGATTATTTTCACTAACATAAATTAAAACCAAAATGAAAACTTTGACAAAATTTTTCTTTGCAGTTGCAGCGATGGTTGCGGTATCGTGTACCACCGATGTAACTGAGGACCTCGCCGCAAACATTGCGGGGGGGGGTAGTACAACTACTATTACGCTTTCGCTCGAGGAGTCGCGTACGCAGCTTGGCGAGAAGGCAGAGGGCGTTTACCCGCTCTATTGGAGCGAGGGCGACCAGATTGCTATCAATGGTGTAGCTTCAAACAAGGTATCTGCCGAGGATGCGGGTAAGACCAACGCTGTATTTACCGTTAGCGGTGTTGCTCACCCATACAACATTGTCTATCCTGCGCCTATAACTACTTTCAATTTCACATTAGATTTGGTTGGTTCCCGTGCGACTGAGGGGGCACAGAGAGTAACTTTCCTTGCAGAGCAGCCTTACAAGGTAGGCTCATTTGCCGAGGGCGCAGCTCCGATGTATGCTCAGGTGGCATCAGCCGAGGAGGCAATCACAATGAAACACCTTGCGGGAGCTCTTCGCTTTGCACCTAAGGGCGAGGGTGTAACCTTGACATCGATGACTGTAACTTCGGAGAATGGCAAGATTGCAGGTAACTTCAATGTTGATTGCGCAACAGGAGCTTTAACCCCATACGAGGATGCTACAAATAGTGTAACCGTATCGTTTGGCGAGGGCTTGGCACTCGGTGCAACAGCAACTCCAATCTATGTGGCAGTTCCTGCGGGCGAATATGGCGAGGTAGTCGCAACGCTCACAACAACTACTGGCGAGCAGATGGTTGTTAAGTTCAACACCACAGAGAAGCCAATCGCAGCAGGCAAGGTTCGCGAATTTACAGAGTTTGAGTTTGCTGCGAATGTTGAAGATGGTGACGCATTTGTAATTGACAGCAAGGAGGCACTTATCCGCTTTGCTGAGGCTCCTACACAGTCGGCTGTTGTGACAGCTGCTATCGATATGACAGGCGAGAGTTGGACCCCAATCGAGGGCTTTGCAGGCAAATTCGATGGTGGCAACTTCGAGATTAAGGGATTGAATGCTCCTCTCTTCGGCACCGTTTCGGGCGAAATTAAGAACTTGAAGCTCACCGATGTCGATATCACTGTAACCGAGAACCACTACTACACAGTGCAGACCGATGAGGGCGATGTACAGAAGCCTGTAGTCTATTCGGGTGCTATTGCTTATCACCTCGCAAGCGGCAAACTCACAGGTTGCTATGCTTCGGGTAAGGTAGAGGTG
>JAZOWM010000040.1:0-2637 GCA_045659225.1 Alistipes sp. | reverse complement strand
GTGGTTGATATGGTTCCAGAGTCTAAGCCTGCAGAGCCTGTAGCATTCACTCCAGTAGCTGTTAAGGCAGAGCTCTACGAGGTAGGTAACTTCTTCCTCCAGCTCTACATCGACGACACTCGCTACCACGAGCTCGATATGTACGACGTAGTAGCACCTAACCAGGATTATCTCTCTGCTGGTGTTTACTCTTACGCAGATGAGACTATCGGCTCTTGGTCTACATTCAATCGTGGCAATGACCAGACTTGTGCCTTTGCAGATGCAGAGATAACCCTTGTGCACAACGACGACAACACGACTACTATCACTGGCTATATCAAGTCAGAGGAGGGTGACCATATCACCATCGACTGGACAGGTGTTATCGAGGGTATGACACTCTCTAACGGTGAGGAGCCAGGTGGCGAAGAGCCAGGCGACGAGCTTCCATTCTACAACTTCACTTCAGCTGAGATCTGCTGGTGGAGCGCTTGGAGTGACTTCCAGATTGCTTTTACTGATGCAAATGGCGTAGTGTTGACTTGTGATTTCTGGCGTTGCACAGAAAAGAACTTCTTGCCTGAGGATACTTACTGGGTTGGCAATGGTGAATGTATGGTTTACACTGATAGCTACTCTTATATTGATCTTGCTGATGGTGGTGACTTGCAGGACTTGCAGGGTGGTAAGGTTATCGTAGCAGAGGTTGATGGTAAATATGAGTTTACATTCGAGGGTATCTACTACGGTTCGCTTAACGATATGGATAACCTCAAGCAGTTCAATGGTAAGTATGTCGGCACTATCGCTGAGATGATTCTCCCAAGCGAGTATGAGGAGCCAAATATCGATGAGCTTGAGATTGTGGAGTTGGCACAGGCCTCTTGGTGCAAGACATATGGTACTTGGGGCGTTTCGGGCGAGTACGAGATTTGTTGGTTTGATGCAGAGAACCATTCAACCACCCTCGACTTCATTGTTAATGCTATCGTTGCGGGCACCTATACATTAGATAGTGGTTTGAAGGCTACTTACTGCATGTACCGTGGCAACAAGATGTCAGACTGTACAGTTGTTGTAACAGGCTCTGGCGAACTTACATTCGATGTGACATTTGTTGCTGAGGTAGAGGGTGTTCTTGGTCGCTACCACTTCACTTGGACTGGCAACCCTGCAACACTTGCCGACTAAATAATTTGAAACGGTCGTTTGACCTGATAACTCTTCGGAGCTTCCCGATTGGGAGGCTCCGATTTTTTTTGCTGTTGTCACTTACCTTAGTTGTTATTCGGAGTAGATGTATTGGCGCTTTCGGGATATTTGTGTCACAAATACCGTAATCGAATATTTCTTGCCTTAAAATTTGTTTTTCTCGCCAAAGTTTCGTACCTTTACACAAATTCGCCTATGCAAAAAATTGAGTTGTAGTAGGGTTGTAATATAGTTTGTGCGTGCATTGCCAAGCTGACGAATATTACCTTATGTATAATATACGCACGCGTGCGTGACGACTCTTGTGAAACTGCTCCAGGGTAAAGGTGCGACAAAACCAGAAGTAGTGTTCCGATGCAGAGTTGTGGGTCCAGACTTTACGACAAAGTGATGATGGTGAGCGGGTAATAGATGGAGAGGTGTCGAGGTTCGGAAAGGTGAGATTTGCGTTCTTTGATAAAGTTTATCCCTAAATGCTCCAATAGTGCCCTATTTCGGAAGGTGTTCATTTTCAGGACCATCCGAGAGGGTCTAAAATTAGGGCAAAATGCGTAAAACGCACTAAATCAGATATATAGCGATTTTGCCATAAATGTGAGATTATAACTTCTGAAATAAGATAAGAAATTTCTATCGGTTTTTCGTAAGTTTTCAACAATTAGGTGCGAAAAAAGAGCTTATATATAGTGTATATCAAAAAAAATGAGTATCTTTGCGGGCAATTTCTCGCAAAAGGGAAATGAAATAGTTAACAAAATTTTAAAGGACAAAAAGTTTTTAGAGATGCCAACTATCCAACAGTTAGTAAGAAACGGTCGAGTTAGCATGGTCGAGAAGAGTAAGTCGCCAGCACTCGCAGCGTGTCCTCAGCGTCGTGGAGTTTGTACTCGTGTGTACACAACAACTCCTAAGAAGCCAAACTCAGCGATGCGTAAGGTTGCACGTGTAAGATTGACTAATGGCAAGGAGGTCAATGCCTATATCCCAGGCGAGGGCCACAACTTGCAGGAGCACTCAATCGTGCTCGTTCGTGGTGGTCGTGTTAAGGACCTCCCAGGTGTACGTTACCACCTCGTGCGTGGTGCCCTTGATTCAGCAGGTGTAGACGGTCGTCGTCAGCGTCGTTCTAAGTACGGTGCTAAGCGTCCAAAGGCAGGAAAGGGTGCAGCACCAGCAAAGGGTAAGAAGTAAACAAAAAATTTAGATTGTATTTTATTTAATTAATTAGCAACAATGAGAAAAGCTAAGCCAAGAAAGCGAATTCTACTTCCGGATCCGAAGTTCAACGACGTGGAGGTTACACGTTTCGTGAACAATCTTATGCTGGATGGTAAGAAGAGTATTGCTTACACTATCTTCTACGATGCGTTGGAGATGGTAGGCAAGAAGATGAAGGATGCTGATAAATCTCCCGTTGAGATCTGGAAACAGGCTCTCGAGAAT
>JAZOWM010000039.1:0-15675 GCA_045659225.1 Alistipes sp. | reverse complement strand
CCACAAGCACAGCAACCTTCACAAACTGTACTACTTCGGCAACCGTTAAGGCATATATGGAGGCTACAAACTACTTCTATGGTAAGATTGTTGGTCAGATGGGTGGCTACAATGGTGACGAGAAGTTGTACTTCGTGAATTGCGATGGCACAAACGCAACCCTTGTGCCGATGTACGACCAAGGTACAAAGAATGCCGAGACCGCACGTCTTTCGTTCTGCGAGGCGCATCGTGCCGACTTCTGTCAGACAACACTCACTTCGGCTACCGACAATATCCTTGGTGGTGAGCGTTATTGCCGTGGCGAGGTCTATTTCGAGGGCAAACGCTTTGTGTCGGATTGGGATGGTAAGCGCGCAGCCACAATGATTACCGAAACTGTGGACGGCATCACTCGCTATTTGGTATATTCGCCATACGACTTGGCAAAGGCTCAGGCTCAGAAGTACTCGGCTACGAAGGCTCCTGTCTTTATGACCGGCGTAGATATGGGTGGCCATATCTTTAAGCCTATCGAGTATGTTATCAATCTCGATGGCCAAAATCATTCGCTCTATAATCTCAAAGTGGATATTGTTCACAATGCAGCAAGCAACTATGGCGCAGGTTTTATCATCTATGCCAACAATGCGACCACACACAAGGACTTGACCTTTGTGGGTGCAGATGTCTCTTGTCGTCACGACGCTTCGATTGCTCCTCTTGCCTATGGTGATACCGAGGACGGTGGCGCAGGTAATGCTTATGCAGGTATTCTTGTGTCGCGTTCGTGGCGTACAGCCATAAAAGATGATGCAGGAGCAACTACGGGCTATACCGACTATAATGTGTCGAATATCCATATTCGCGATAGTAAGGTGCGTGGAGTCTGCAAGGTCGGAGGTTTGATAGGTGCTTGCCGTGGTCAGGTATATATCGACAACTGCTCGGTGGATAACTCTATCGTGGAGAACTACGATCCGCAGGTTGTGAACTACTACACAATGAAGAAGACAGTGTCGGCATCGTTCCTCGGGAACTATATTGTCGAGGGCTTGCAGTGGTGGTACACAGCGGGTGAGTGTGGTGGCTTGATAGGTTTCTTGGAGGCTCACTATGCCGAGATTACCAACTGCGCAGTTACAAATACACAAATTAACTGTACGGGACAACCTAATAAAGAGGTTGTTGCAAATGTGTGGAAATCGTCTGATTTTGTGGAAGGAGCTTACAAGTCGGGAGCAAGCCTCTTCTCTCGTGCGGTGACAACCATTGCTGGTCGCCACGTCAATCAGTTTATCGGTGATGTACGCTCACGTCGTAGCGAGTCGCAGCAAGAGAATAATACGGGCGAGTACACCAATAAGATTTTGAACTATACACTCTCGGGTAATACATACAATGGTGTGGCGGCTGATAGTACAAATGACTATAACCACAACTATGCTTCGGGTAAGTATTGTGCGGCAGTTGGTTGTGCATACTATACAGGTGTAGACTTGAATATTATAATTAATGTCCACGTCAGCGAGTGTGCTGGAACATTGATATTCCAACCAGCCGGTGGTGAAAGCGTAACTCTTAATGAGGCTATAGGCAAGGGAAACAATATGGACTGGTTTGGTGGTGATGGCAAGGTTACATCGGGAAAGAGCTACTATCCAGAGGCTCCAGCGAACTAACAAATAGTCATAAAAAAAGTAATCGAGCAGAAAACTCTGCTCGATTACTTTTTTGTCTTTATGCGAGTATCAACTATTTCGTAACCAACTCAACGATATAGTCGATGCCCGATGGTACAGTGTCGAATTTGAGTGTTACGCCATTCTCGTTCTTGTCAAATTTAACATCCTTCTTATCCTCAAATGTGAAAGCTTTTGTAACCTTGCACGAGAGTGGTAACTTCAACTCCTTCTCCTTGAGGTCGAAGATGTGAACAAACAAGCGGTTGCCCTTGCGAGTTGTTACGCCCCAATCCTGCTTCTGGATGTCGCCTGCGGTAGTGCCATATACGGTGTCACCATACTTACGTAACCACTCGCCCATACCCTTCAAACGGTCGAGAGCCTCTGCTGGCAACTCGCCATTTGGCTGAGGGCCGATGTTGAGGAGGAGGTTTGCACCCTTGCAAGCGATGCTAAGGAGGTAACGAACAAGGTATTCGGTGCTCTTGTAGTTCTGGTCGGCAACCTTGTAACCCCACATACCATTCATTGTCTGACAGGTCTCGAGAGGGAGCTTGCCGCTTACAGTCTGTCCCTTCGAGTAACCAGCGAGGTTTTCGCCTGGGAGGTCACGCTCGAAGATTTGGAAATCCTCGCCTGCGATAGCTGGGAGGTGGTGGTTGTTACCAATGAGGCACTCGGGCTTAACCTTGTGGATATGCTCATATTGCTCCTGAATGCGCCAATTTACACTACGGCGATCCCACATTCCATCAAACCACAAAGCATCGACATCGTACTTGGTGAGCAACTCCTCGAGCTGATTGTTCATAAACTTGAAGTAGTTCTCGTAGCCACCTTCGATCTTATCCTTGCCAGTTACCTTGTTGCTTGACTTACTTGGCCAATAGTCGGTGCGAGTCCAGTCGGCGTGCGAGTAGTAGAGATGGAATTTCAATCCCTGCTTCTTACACTCCTTCGCCAGCGCCTTCAATACGTCCTTGCCGTAAGGTGTTGCATCAACGATGTTGTAGTCCGAATACTTTGTATCCCACATCGAGAAACCATCGTGGTGGCGTGAGGTGAGACAGATATACTTCGCACCCGAGTCCTTGATTGCTTTAACCCAAGCCTTGGCATCGAAACGATGCGGATAGAAGGCATCTGCCGACTTCTTGTACTCGGCGTGTGAGAGCTTGCCCTTGCTCAAATACCACTCGCCCTGTGCGAAGATGCTGTACAATCCCCAGTGGAGGAAGATTCCGAATTTGCTATCAGCAAACTCTTGACGAGCTTTCAAGTTACCCTCCGAAGGGGTGTACTCTTTCTGCGCAAACGATGTGGTTGCAACAGCCAAAAGAAGTGTTAAAGAGATAAGTTTTTTCATTGTTTTTAGGATTTGTTTTGTGCAAATATAACAAATTTTTTATAAATTTGCACGATGTAATATATTCTGTCGAAATTTAGATTAAAAATATAGTATATGCTTACACTACAACAATTGCGTGGCGATAAGGAGTTGGCAATCGCAAAACTTGCCAAGAAGGGCGTTGTTGCTGCCCCAATTATCGCAAAGATTGAGGAGTTGGACGATGCTCGTAAGGCACTCCAAATGGAGTTGGATAACTGCCTTGCCGAGCAGAATAAGGCAGCCAAGGAGATTGGTATGTTGATGGGACAAGGAAAGCGCGAGGAGGCAGAGGAGCGCAAGCAGCAGGTTGCTGCATTGAAGGCTCGCTCAGCTGAGCTCGCAGCACAGCACGAGGAGACTTCGGCCGCTTTGCAGGCTCAGATAGTATTGCCCCCTAACTTCCCTGCAGACATCGTTCCTGAGGGCAAGACCGCAGAGGATAACCTCGTTGTAAAGATTGACGAGAACTACTCGGAGTTGCCAGAGAATCCACTTCCACACTGGGAGTTGGCAAAGAAATATGACATTATCGACTTCGATCTTGGCGTTAAATTGACAGGTGCAGGTTTCCCTGTATATAAGGGTAAGGGTGCTCGCTTGCAGCGTGCCCTCATCAACTACTTCCTCGACTACAACACTGCCGCAGGTTATCAGGAGGTTGAGCCACCAGTGATGGTGAACGAGGCTTCGGGCTTCGGTACTGGTCAGTTACCTGATAAGGAGGGACAGATGTACCACGCTACGGCTGATAACTTCTACCTCGTACCTACAGCAGAGGTTCCTGTAACAAATATCTTCCGCGATGTAATCCTCGATGAGAAGGAGTTCCCAGTGAAGATGACCGCCTACACCCCTTGCTTCCGCCGTGAGGCTGGCTCGTATGGTAAGGATGTGCGTGGTTTGAACCGCTTGCACCAGTTCGACAAGGTCGAGATCGTGCAGTTGGCGTTGCCTGAGCAGTCGTACGAGGCTCTCGATGGTATGGTAGCTCACGTTGAGGGCTTGGTTAAGTCGCTCGGCTTGCCATATCGTATTCTTCGCCTCTGCGGTGGTGATATGTCGTTCACTTCGGCTCTCACCTACGACTTCGAGGTATACTCGGAGGCACAGCAGCGTTGGTTGGAGGTTTCGTCTGTTTCGAACTTCGAGTCGTTCCAGGCTAACCGCCTCAAGCTCCGCTACAAGGACGCTAACAAGAAGACTAAGCTGGCTCACACACTCAATGGCTCATCGTTGGCATTGCCACGTATCGTAGCAGCTCTCCTCGAGAACAACCAGACTCCAGAGGGTATCCGCGTACCTGAGGTGTTGCGTCCGTATACAGGTTTCGATATGATTGACTAAAAGCAATTTTAAAATAAGAATAGTAAAGGTCGGGCAATTAGCTCGACCTTTTGTTGTTTTATCGGTGTGAGTTTTATAGTATTTTCTTCACAAGCGAAAACATCTTGTACGGCATATACCTAAATGGTACATCGAGCCAGGTGGTTGTGGTAACCACTGCACGACTATGCGAGAATACGTTGAACGACTCTCGTCCGTGATACGAAGAGATTCCCGAGTTGCCTACGCCACCAAATGGCAATCGTTCGTTGGCGATATGCATAATTGTGTCGTTCACACACGCACCACCCGATGAGGTGTGTTTCAATACATAGTTTGCCGTTTTTGTGTCGCCAAAGTAGTATAGCGCCAGCGGTTTTTCGCGCTCGGTCACAAATTTTACAGCCTCGTCAATATCCGAGAAGGTGACAATCGGAAAGATAGGTCCGAAAATCTCCTCCTTCATTATCGGACTATCAAGCGAGACATTGTCTACGATGGTTGGAGCAATAAATCGTTCACTCTTATCGTACTCTCCGCCAACGACAATATTTGCCCCTTCGAGATAACCTACAAGTCGGTCGAAGGCTTTATCGTTTACGATACGCACAAAGTGTTGGCATTCCTTCGGATTCTCGCCCAAAAGGCTTTTGAACTCGGCGCGCAGAGCCTCTATTAACCCATCTTTGATCTCCTTGTGTACAAGCAGGTAATCGGGGGCAATACAAGTTTGTCCCGCGTTGAGGCTCTTGCCCCAAGCAATGCGACGAGCCACTGTGCCGAGGTCTGCGCTCTTGTCTATGATGCAAGGGCTCTTGCCTCCAAGCTCCAAGACCACAGGTGTGAGATTCTTTGCCGCGGTACTCATTACCTTGCGACCGAGCGAGGGGCTACCCGTAAAGAAGATAATATCGTATCGTTGCTCGAGCAGGGAGGTGTTGACATCTCGGTTGCCCTGAACTACGGCAATGTATTCTGCGCTGAATGTCTCGGAAATAAGTTCTTCGATGACCTTTGAAACGCTCTCCACATAGGGCGAAGGTTTCAAAATGGCGGTACATCCAGCCGATATTGCACCAACGAGAGGGTTGAGCAGAAGCTGCACCGGATAGTTCCACGGCGAGATGATAAGCGCGTTTCCGAGGGGTTCGCTGATGACCTTGCTGCGAGATGGAAACATCTTGAGAGGGGTTGGACGATGCTTTGGTGATGCCCAGCTCTTTAGGTGACGGATATGGTTGTCGATCTCGCCAAGTACAATGCTCAACTCGGTCAGATAGGCCTCCTCATACGATTTGTGCAGGTCGGCCCAAAGGGCCTCGATGAGAGGTTTTTCCCACCTCTTTATTGCCGCCTTGAGCCTTTTCAAGGCCGATAGACGGTAGTCTATATCGAGCGTCTTGCCGCTGCGGAAAAATGCTTTCTGAGCAGCTGCAATTTTTACAATCTGCTCGTTGGGGGTGTTGGTTATAGCCATCTCTTCTACTTTTTGCCTGTAAAGTTATCCATAGAATGGTAAATTCCAAAGATCTGGCCATAAAACCAGTCAAAAATTTTTGTCGGAAGGATACCTTGCATAAATCTTACAAAGTGGTAAGGGAAAGGTATCAACTTTGTTACCACCATCAGTATCTTATCCCTCTCGATGGCACGAATAATTTGTCGTGCGGCATACTCGGGTTTCATGAGGGGTACAATTGGCGACTTGACACCCTCGAACATACCTGTTTTAATATAGTATGGAGCGATGGTTGTTATCTTTACCTTGCTCTTCATCTGCTCCAACTCGATGCGTACCGAGTCCGACCAGCCGATGACTGCCCACTTGCTTGCGGCATAGATGCTCATCTTTGGGTTCGAAATAAGACCTCCCGCCGAAGATATATTGCAGATATGGCCACTGTTGCGAGCTATCATATCGGGAAGGAATTGGAGAGCAACCACCATTGGGGCAACGGTGTTGATATCTATTGTGCGATGTATGTCGGCTGTGCTGCACTTGTCGAATGTCTTATTGCTCGTGATGATGCCTGCGCAATTTATGACGATGTCGATCTCTCCGACCTCTGCCTTTACGCTCTTGGTTGTTGCAACGACCGAGGTTTCGTCGGAGATGTCGATACAGTAACCAACAACATTGCCTTTTGCCGACAACTCCTTCAAGGTGTCGTCTATATTTGCTCGATTTATATCCCAAATCACAAGGGTTGAAGCACCCTTTTCGAGCGCCATTGCGCCCATGATTCTGCCTATACCCGACGCTCCGCCGGTGATAAGCACCTTCTTGTTGTTAAATTTTCCCATAACTATTTCTCTTTTTCACATCCGTAATGGTGTGTGGCGAACAAATTTTTTCATTGTTCCGCCCGCAAATATCGTATGCAATATTCAAATAGGAAAAAATAAGGTATAATGCAGGGTTGTTAGGGGTGAACTCCTTTATAGGGGCGAAAAATGGAAATATGTGGCCAAAAAAGTTGTTTTGGAGTGTCGAAATAGGGCGGATATGCGGTTGTCAGGCTCCTATATTTGTGATACTAAAGAAGATAATTTCACTAATTTTTAATTTTTAATTTTGAATTATGAAATTTATTCGTACCTTTGCACCGCATTATTGCAATTAAGTACTTAATTAACAAAAAACACATTCAAGATGAAAAAGGGAATTCATCCAGAGAATTATCGTTTGGTGGCATTCAAGGATATGTCGAATGACCACGTGTTTTTGTGCAGGTCCGCCGTTTCGACAAAGGAGACCATCGAGGTGAACGGCGAAACCTATCCCGTGTATAAGATGGAAATCTCTAACACATCTCACCCATTCTACACTGGTAAGATGAAGTTGGTAGATACCGCCGGTCGTGTGGATAAGTTTATGAGCCGTTACGCAAAGCGCTACGATAAGAAGAAGTAATCACTACTCTTCATGGAAAATAAAGACACTCATCGAGTGTCTTTATTTTTTTTTGAGCAAAAATGTTTTATACGGCATCTGCTGCGTTAAACTTCGGTAGCCGAGTTCCTCACATACGCCAAGTATGCTGCGGACTCGGCTCCTTGTTTGCCTTGCAGCTATCCACCTAAAAATATTTTTGAAGTAAGGGGAACATCGCACAAAAATAATCTCATCATAAGCGATTTTTAACTAGGAGAGATTGTTGCACAAAATTTTCTCCACCATTGGCAAAAAGAATGCGACCCGCATAGGTCGCATTCTCATTACTCTTTATAAGCAAACTTATATCCTTGGATTCTCTTCCAGGCGCCACGCGTAAAGTCGGGGACTTGGACGGGTACCGAGCCGTGTTTGATGGAGATTGAACTCAAGGCTGCTGGGCAGCTCCACTCCGCCAAGTCGTAGACATCCATATCGAGAGGCAAGCCGTTGCGTAAGCAGTAGACCAAGCGGTAATCCATAATAAAATCCATGCCGCCGTGTCCGCCCACCTTTTTGGCAACCTCGCCCACCTCCTTGATGATAGGGTGCTTGTACTGCTCTATCAAGGCATCGCGCTCCTCGTCCGACATAAATGGGTGAGCCTTCAGGCTAACAGGGTTTACGTCCTCGGGAACCTCATTACCGATGCGGAATGCCTGGATAGGGTACTTTACGGCATAGCCATTTGTGCCAACCAAGGCGTAGTCGCGCGAGTATGGTCGAGGGGTTACGATGTTGTGGTGCAGTTGAATAACCTTGCCATTCTCGGTGCGGATAAGTGTTGTTGTCTGGTCTCCATTTTGGAAGTCATCGAGTTTTTCGCCGTGTGCCGAGGCGTAGATGTCTGCTCCCATAACACACTTGGTATCCATTGCTACCAAGGTCTTAAAGCGGTCGCCACGGTGGATATCCAATGCCAAGCACAAAGGGCCGAGTCCGTGAGTAGGGTAGGCATCGCCGCGGAACTTGCGGAGGTGGTCTATGCGCCAAGTGCGGTCGGTGCGACGCATCGAGTGGTCGAGACTGTGAATATAGGCGCCTTCAACGTGTAGAATCTCGCCAAAGACTCCCTGCTGAGCCATATTGAGAGCGGTAAGCTCAAAGAAGTCGTAGATGCAGTTCTCGAGCATCATACAGTGTTTACGGGTACGCTCGGCGGTGTCGATAATCTGCCACAACTCCTCCAGGGTGAAGGCTGCGGGTACCTCTACTGCCACGTGCTTGCCGCACTCCATAGCGTAGAGCGCCATCTCTACGTGCCAAGCCCAAGGTGTTGCCACATATACGAGGTCGATGTCATCGCGCTCGCATAACTTCTTCCACGCATCTTCCGAGCCAGTGTACTCTACAGCGCGTGGGCGACCAGCCTTTTCGAGGTATCCCTGCGCTCTGTCGAGGAACTCTTGATTCAGGTCGCAGAGTGCCACAATCTTTGTACCCTCAATCTGCGACCAACGCTTCGGACCGCCCTTGCCGCGCGAGCCAAGACCGATGAAACCTACACGCACGGTGTCGAGAGGCTCGGCTGCGAACTGCAACATATCCTGCTGACCTCGAGGTCGCTTAGGTGTGTGGCAGATGATGGTACCATCGACCATTCTGTAAGGCTCGTTGCTGCTGCAACGGGTGAATACGACAAGTGCAATTATCGCAGCTATCAACGCTACGATAGATACTGCTACGCGAATTGCCAACATCTTGCAACCGCGAGGCATACGAATACCGCAATATGGGCACTTCTCCATACTTACCGGAATAGGTACTCCGCACTCGGGGCAGAGAACGGTTGGCTCGTTATTAGGATTTATATCCTTTGGGCTTGCTACCATAGTTTTTAGGGCTTTTAGCTTGATTAAACGATTATTTTTTTATGACTTTTAATATTTCGAGTGGGTTGTTGACGATGATGTCTGCGCCATTTTGTTCGAGTTCCTCGCGCGAGCGGAAGCCCCAGGTACAACCTATTGAGCGCACACCTCCATTTTTCGCGGTCTGCATATCAACACCCGAGTCACCAATCATAGTGGTATTTTCGCTTTCGGCTTCGCACTCATTCATTATAAGCTCCACCAATGCAGCATCGGGCTTCAGAGGAAAATCCTCGCGGTTGCCATAGATAGCTTTGAATGAGACCTCCGGGAAGATACTTGCAACGAGTTGCTTGGTGCCAGAGTCGAACTTGTTCGATGCTACAGCCAATGTCCACCCCTCCTCTTGCAGAGTGTGCAACACCTCGCGAATACCCTCGTAAGGGCGGGTGTAGCAGTCGATATGTTCAACATAGTAGGCGAGAAAATCCTCGCGTGCAGCCAAGATAGATTCGGGAGAGCGCAACTCCTCGGGTAGGGCTCGCTCTACGAGTTTGAGAATGCCATTGCCGACCATCTTGTGGTACTCCTCGCGAGTGTGAGGTGCAAGACCGCGCAGAGCCAACATATGGTTGCACGCCTCAGCCAAGTCGCCAATCGTGTCGAGCAGTGTGCCGTCTAAATCGAAGATTGCGAGTCTATTTTTCATTGCGTTTCTTCTGCTTTCCTTGTTTGATCTCCTTGCGGAGAGAGGAGCCTTTGACGGTCCAGCCAAAGGTGCCAATCTGCTCACCTATTGTAAAATATGCACCGTGCGCGTATGCGAGTAGTCGCATCTTTGCTACATCCAACTTGCCAGTTTCGGCATCGATATAACTCTCGTCAACAGCCACATTTACCACCTCTCCAATAAACATATCGTGCGAGCCGAGCGGTACAATCTGTTTTACGCGACACTCAATCGAGATGGGAGACTCGGCTATCGAAGGTGCAGCAACAACTGCCGACTTCTCGGGAGTTAATCCGCACTCCTTGAACTTGTTGAAGTTGCGTCCCGAGCGTACACCGCACCAATCGGTCGCCTCTGCCAAAGCCTCGGTGGTGAGGTTTATGACAAATTCGCCAGTACGTTTTACAATTTCGTAGGAGTGGCGTTCGGGGCGAATCGAGACATACGCCATAGCCGGCTCGGAGCATATTGTTCCGGTCCAAGCCACGGTGAGCATATTGTAGTTCTCGGGGGTGTCGCCACAGCTAACCAATACCACAGGTACGGGATTTACTATTGTGCAAGGTTTCCAATTCTGTTTCATAAGGTTGATGATTACTCGTTTAGCCCAATCTTCTCCAAAGCGATATTATCGCCCGACCACTGGTTGATGTCGAACATCTGACTTAGAATATCCTCGCCATCTCTCGAGACCTTTACGGCAAGATGAAATGGCTTGGTGTTGAAGATGTCGTTGGTCGCAGGTAGGGTGTTGGGAATGATGTAGATTAGCAGATTTATATAGTCTCCATCGGCGCTCTCTAGTGTGATGGTACGCTTAGGTGTGTAGTCTGCAGGTGGTGCAATGAGATTGCTTCCTATGGGAGCAACGTAGCTCTCTTGCGACTTGTAGTCGATACGCGTACCATCGGCAGCGCATAATTCACAAACCGCAACAAGATTGTATCGCCACAACTCATCGAATCTACTCGACACAGAGATCTTAAATCTGCTCATATCCTATATATTATCTCTTCTAAATCTACAATTTTTAGAGATATTTTCTGCAAATATAGCAACTTTCGCGAGAAAATTTGCAGAATTTGCAATTTTGTAGTACATTTGCACGCTAATTACGCCATTATAGAGACAAATATGGGAGTAAGCAATAAGTTTTCAATCGATTACATGTCGCTCTCGAGCGGTATTCACGCCTTCGATTTCGAGGTGGACGATACACTGTTTGCGGAGATGGAGTCGAACGAGATTAAGGGCGGCGATTGCAAGGTTCACGCTTGTATCAACTGCTCCGATGCAAAGCTCGATGTTAATGTGGTTATCTCGGGTAGCGTAGTTGTAGAGTGCGATCGTTGTTTGGAGGATTGCTCTGTTCCGGTAGAGTTCTCGGGCTTGCTCACAGTTCGTTTTTCGGACTTGCAGCACGACTACGATGGCGATGTGATGTGGATTGCCAAAGGCGACCAGTTGTCGTTGAAGCAGTATATCTATGAGAGCATCGTTATATCGTTGCCTTACCGCCGAGTACACGAGGAGGGTGGTTGCAATCCAGAGATGATGGCGCACTTCACGGTGGCAGAAGATGACACCGAGGCATTGGATTAGACTCAATAAAAAAGAGAATACAAAATAAGTAAAACTTAAAAAAATAGAGTACAGTTATGGCACATCCAAAACACAAAGTCTCGTCAACCCGTCGAGACAAGCGCAGAACTCACTACAAGGCTGTTGTTCCAACAGTTGTAACTTGCTCGAACTGTGGTTCGGCAGTTCTCTATCACCGTGTATGCCCTGAGTGCGGTTTCTACCGTGGCAAGTTGGCTATCGAGAAGAAGGTAGAGGCATAGTCGAGTTATGCACATTAAGGAAAAGTCTGCTTGCCGTAATCGGTAGCAGACTTTTTGTTTTATAACAAATCTTTTTGAACTATGATTAAAATCGGATTGGATACAATGGGTGGCGATTTTGCCCCCGAAGTTGTTGTGAAGGGTGCTATTATGGCACTCGATAAGCTCGATGCCGAGAGCCGTATTGTACTCTATGGTGATGAGCGTGCTATACGCAACGTGCTCGAGCGTGAGAAGTGCGATGCGAGCAACTTTGATATTGTGCCAACTTCCGAGGTTATAGAGATGGGCGACCACCCAGTCCGCGCCTTTCAGCAGAAGTCCGATTCGAGCATTGTTGTGGGATTTCATCATCTTGCGAAGGGGAAACTTGATGGTTTTGCAAGCGCAGGTTCTACGGGCGCAATGATGGTGGGTGCGATGCAGGTCATCAAGGTTATAGATGGCGTTATTCGACCAACTATTGCCGCCGAGATAGGTGGAAAATTAGTGCTTGATGTGGGCCTTAATGTCGATTGTAAACCCGATGTGTTGGAGCAGTATGCTCTCATCGGCTCGGAGTACGCAAAGAGCGTTTTGGGCAAGCAGAATCCTCGTGTTGCACTTCTGAATATCGGCACTGAACCAACCAAGGGAAACCTTCAAGCCAAGGCTACTTACGAGCTTATGCAGCTTGGCGGGGAGGCGGCTCATTACAACTTTGTTGGTAATATCGAGGCCTCGCAACTCCTTGCATCGGAGAGCGCCGGTGTGATAGAGTGCGGTGGCTTTGGTGGTAATACCGTATTGAAACTTATCGAGGGGTTATACTCTATCTATGCCGAGAGTGGAGTGGAAGGAACTCTCTTCGATGGATTGAACTATGAAAATACTGGCGGAACACCAGTTCTCGGCATCAATGCCCCAGTGATTATTGGTCATGGCAAGTCTACAGCCAAGGCCATCGCAAATATGATTTTTACGACTGAGCGCACCATACGCAATGGCGTGGTGGCAAGGTTGAAAGAGCTCTTCAGTTAGGAATTTATCCTACAAATAGATGTATTACAAAGATGAGCAGTAGCCCCCAATAGGCTATTGCCGATTGGTTTTGCGGTAGTATTCCCAATACAAAGTTCAGCAATATCGACATAGGCACTGCGAGCAGTGCAAGGAGGGTAAGATCGCAAGCGGGGAATATTGTCATAGCAAGAGTTGTTGCTAGAATCCAAACAAAGAGTGATAATGCACGCTTGACACGAGCCAACATAAACATCTTGTCAGGGCGGATAATGGAGTATACCATACCAGCGACAAGTAGTGCCACTATTGCGGCTACCATAGCCATACCCATATATGGCAAATGTTCGATTGTGCCCATCTGTTGCGTGAAGAGCGCCTCGATAATATTGCGTCCCAAGGCGCCAAAATCATCTCCGATATACCACATGTAGTAAGATGCGGCGAATAGAGGGAGTAGGTATCCTACGAGGAGTATTACTATCTGTCGGAGTGATAGCGCCAAGATAAATATAGCAGGAATTAGCACTCCGATATATACAATGCACGGTGGGTAGAGTAGGATTGTTGCTCCAAATAAGAGCGATGAAAAGAAGAGTGAATCTTTTTCGCCTGCGCTATATAATGAACGGAGTAACAGGTTTATAGCCAATGCAACGCATAGTGATACTGCGGCGGTCGAGAGGATGTGAGGAGCAACAAAGATGCCCGATACTATGATGCCGTAAATTGGGATTGAGAGGGTGCTATACCCTTTGCTAAGCCCCGAACGCGGAAATATCTTTCCCACCACAATACCTCCGCATAGGAGTAGGAACACTGCTGCTACAAGTGATATTGGGCGCTCGAGAAATGGGCTATTCGCCATCTCGATATCGAATGGGTGGAGGTGCGAACGCAGGGCTGTGGCAATGAGTATTACCACGAGCAGCATTATCGCCGCCAAAGCCGATTTCTGTGAAAATATACGCAGTTGCATAGCACAAAGATACTTTTTTTTGACGAAATTCCATCAAAATATTGTAACTTTGTAGCAACTAAATGATAATCGGTATGTTGGAAAACTCATTTCAGCGCGAACTCCTCGAGGCTGGTTGTGATGAGGCGGGGCGTGGTTGCCTTGCAGGCTCGGTCTTTGCGGCAGCTGTAATTCTTCCGCCCGATTTCTATCACCCACTCCTCAACGACTCCAAGCAGATGAGCGAAAAGAATCGCTATGCCTTGCGCGAAATAATCTGCAAGGAGGCTGTAGGGTGGGCGGTGCAGGAGGTCTCGGCAGAGCGTATTGACGAGATAAATATATTGCACGCCTCGTTCGAGGGTATGACGCTCGCGGTCGAAAGGTTAAATCCTCAGCCTCAGTTCCTTGCCATAGATGGTAACCGCTTTTACACAAGATTGAAGTTGCCTTTCGAGTGCGTGGTGAAGGGCGATGGCAAGTATGCAAATATCGCCGCAGCTTCGGTTCTTGCAAAGACCTTCCGTGATGACTATATGTTGCGTCTGGCGGAGGAGTATCCGATGTATGGCTGGGCAAAGAACAAGGGTTATCCAACCAAGGAGCATCGCCTTGCGGTGCGTGAATATGGACTCTCTCCTTATCATCGTAAGACCTTTAATCACGAGATTGACCAGCTCGAATTGTTTTAGGAACGGACGAATTTATATTTACAAAGTGAATAAAGATGCCGAAATAGTTGGATTTACCAACAAAATATTATACCTTTGCAAATATAAGAGATTATAACGAATTCTAAAATGAAAAAGATTTTACTCGTAATGGCAACGCTCGTTGCTTTCTTTGTTGCTGATGCAAAGCCTAAGAGTGGAACAACGCTCGATCTCCGCATTGGCACCTACAATGTGTGGTCGCACTCGGCTCGCAAGTGGCAGATTAAGAGGGGTGCAACTACCGAGTCGCGCAACTGGGATAACTCGAAGAAGGCAGTTGCCGAGCTTATCGTGAAGCTCGATTGCGATATTCTCGGTATGCAGGAGGTGACCTCGGTATGTCGTGACGACTTGGCAAAGCTCGTGAAGAAGGCGGGTGGCAAGAAGTATAAGCTCTGGTGGGTAAATACCTATCCTGAGGGTCACAAGAACGTAGTTGGTAATGCGGTGTTCTACGACAAGAAGAAGTTTAAGCTTTCGGAGCAGAATATCTACTACTTCTCGCCAACACCAGAGGAGATGTCGAAGGGTTGGGACTGCAAGGGTCACTATCGTGCCTCGTTGGCAACTGTGGTTACCCACAAGAAGACAGGTAAGAAGTTCTTCCTTCTTGCAACTCACGGACCTTTGAAGAAGGTTGCTAACGCAAATGCAGGACGCCTCTTGGTGGAGTTCGACAAGAAGTACAACAAGGATGGTCTTCCATCTATCGCCTTGGGTGATATGAATGCCCGCCCTAACCAGGCTTTCCACAAGGCTATGTGTACACACTTCGAGGACTGCTACCTCGTAGCGGAGAATAAGTGTGGTACAATCGGCACATTCAACTCGTCGAATGGTAGCGAGAAGAATTTTGCGTTGGCGCATCGCCGTATCGACCAAATCTATGTTCACTCGACCGATAAGGGTAAGTTAACGGTAAAGAACTACACCGTAAATCGCGACAAATATGAGATTGACGGTCAGATGCTCTTCCCATCGGATCATAACCCTGTAGTCGCAGAGATTACCTTAAAGTAGTTTGATTTGCTCTGATCGTGACTAACCACTAGGTCGGAGCCTCGAAACCTAAAACGAACAACCTATACTATAATGAACAGAACTTTACTAGCAATTATTACACTTGCATCGTTTGACTTTGTTGGTTGTCAGACCGACATAGGTACCGACAACCTTGTCGGGGAGGAGGGTGTATCTGTTTTGACGGTGTCAGTTCCTACAACCCGTACCTCGCTGGGTGGTAAGAATGGCGATACCTATCCGGTCTATTGGAGTGCGGGCGATAGAGTTGCAGTAAATGGAGTGGAG
>JAZOWM010000038.1:0-18102 GCA_045659225.1 Alistipes sp. | reverse complement strand
GGTTACTTTGTCGGGCTACAACGGAACTATCATTGGTGGTGAGGGTGCTGTTCTCAACACTACAAACTTCACTCCAAGTGCTGACGAGGCTTACCAATTGCGTAGCCAGAACCTCACTTTCAAGAACCTCACAATCAAGTTGCCTACTTCTGGCAACTGGCTCCAGTCAGGTTTCGTTGGAACAGGCGTTATCGTATTCGAGAACTGTAAGTTCATTGGTCAGGCAACCTTGAATGGTGCAGCAGAGTGGACATTCAACGATTGCGAGTTTGTTAGCACCGAGGATGGCGCATACGCATCGTTCGTATATGGCGCAAAGAAGGCTACCTTCAACCGATGCTCGTTCAGCGGTGTAGACCGTGCAGCAAAGGTTTATGGTACTGGTGGTGTACTCGATGTAGAGTATAACAACTGTACTTACACCTCTTCTACTTTGGATAAGTATGCTGTTAATATCGATGCATCGTTTGCAACTACCACAGTTGCTTTGAATGGTTGCTCGCAGACAGGTATGCCTGGTCTCTACGCAGTAGAGGGTACAAAGGCAACTGTTTATGTTGACGGTGATCTCAAATAGCCTTGCAGAGTATTAGCTCTCAAGACTATTTATTTCTACTGCGCTCCTCACGACGAGGGGCGCAGTTTTTTTGGCTTTTAAGAGGGTTGTTAGGCACAATTTGATAAGGGTTGGTAAAGGCCAGTAAAGGCTATTAAGGGCCAGTAAGGTAGCGCGCCTCTTTACTTGCCGTTACTCGCCCTTACTAGCAGTTAATTCTGTTGCTCCGTGGTTAAGGGTAGGAGTTTGCGATAACGGAAAACTAAGAAAAAACACTTTGGCGAGATATCGGTTGGATATTTTTACTATCTTTGTCGCGTTATGAGAGCTTTTTTAGTCGCAATAGGGGCAATTACCTTGGTGCTGGGGGTGATGGGCATATTCCTGCCGATATTGCCTACAACACCCTTTTTGTTGCTTTCTGCGGCGGCGTGGGTGAAGGCTTCGCCTCGGCTCTACGATTGGCTACTCAACCATAGGGTTTTGGGGGAGTATATCCGCAACTTCCGCGAACATCGCGCCATACCTCTTCGCGTAAAGATTATATCGGTGTCGCTTGTGTGGCTCACCATTGGTTACTGCATATTTGCTGTAGTTGATGAGTGGTGGTGGGCGCAGGTGCTGATGGCGCTCCTCGCCATAGCCATATCGTGGCATATACTATCATTCAAGACACTAAAAAAGAGCTAAGAAGACTTAGCTCTTTTTTAGTGTCTTTTTGTTAGGGGCGTTAGGGTGAGATTTTTGCATTTTGCATTCTCCTAACTCCTAACTCCTAACTCCTAACTCCTAATTACTCACTACTCACTACTCACTACTCACTAATCTTGGTGTCCACCGGGCCGGCATAGATTCCGAGGTAGACCTTGCGGGCGGTTTTGAGGTCGAGACCATACTCCAAGAAGCGAGCCTCAGCATATGCCATACGGCCCTTGAATTTCTTTACTGCAGCTGGAGTATATAACTCGGCATATCGCTTTTCGCGATGTAAAATGTCGTGTGCGATATAGTTTGTGTCGTGTAACTTGTAGTTCTTGTAGATGCGGTTGTCGATAATCTCCTTAAGGTGCTTGTACGCCTCTGCCTTTGGCAATGCGCCGCACTCCTCCAACTCTGCGCGAGTGATAGGCTCGCAGATGGTGATGTTTACATCGCCCTTCGGCATTCGTATGCCATAGAGAATGCTATTTTCATCCTCGTGGTCGCCCTTATGATAGGTGCCACCCATAAGATTTACGGTGGTCTCGATAGTCTTCTTTATGTCGCAAGGCTCGAACTGGTACGATATAGCTATAGGGGCAATATTCAGCTCGCTGAAGTTCTCGACAAAGTCGCTCGGTCCGCTCAAGCTCACCATCTTCAATACACCCTGGTCGGTGGCATCGATGCCATCCTTGGTGCGACCATTACGCTGGGCAATCCACATAGACTTGCCCTGCGAGATGTACCAACGGATATACTCGGCGAGGTGCATCGAGTTGCTGAGGAACTCACGAGGCGAAATCTCATCGGTCTTGCGGATAACGCGTACTGCGCGGTTGATGCGGCAGATGTCGGTCACAAATTGCGTGCGCAACAAGTTGTCGCCCAATGTGGTAGCCGTAGTTGGTAGGCCATTCTTGAAGAGTGCGTACTGCAACAAGAAAGAGTCGAGGGTGATATCGCGATGGTTCGAGATATAGAGGTAGCCCTTACCCTTCTCGATACCCTCGATGCCGGTTGCTGTGAATGTGTCGATTGTAGACTCGATAATGCGCTGAATGATGCTAATCATCACTCGCTGTTGCATTTGGTCGACAGTTTTGCAGGTGCGAACAACCTCGGCAATACGCTCCATATCTGCATCGGGAAATGCAAAATTTACGGCTGGAACGAAGAATGGGTCGTTCACGATTCTCTCTAATGCGGCAGGAATCTCGTCATCGTTGTAGGGACGAATGTCGCTGTATAAATCCTCTTTCATACGATTATGAAATTGCAAATGTTATCACAAAGGTAAGTAAAATTCCCCGAATTGACAAATTTTACTTCACCTATATATCCATCGATATAGCAAAAAGGTTGCCCAACCTGCCGAGGAGGAGCAACCTTTTTAACTCTTGTTTGAGTCGAAATCGCTACTTCGAGGTGTAAGGTCCGTGAATCGACTTCACTCGGTAGTCGTAGTCGCCATCATCGAGTACGTAGACATAGTAGCTGTCGCCTGCAGGTGCCACACGCAGTGCGAGGTGACCATTGTAACCCGCCAACTTGCCGTAGGTCTCTGCATTCTCCGTAAGGGCCTCGGGGTGTGCGTTGGTGGTGAAGACCTGGTCGGTAACTTTGAATACCACATCGTTGAGCAACTCGATGTCGGGTTGCTTCTTGTAGAAGTTGTGGTTGAGCACCACGGTCGGGAACATATAGTTTTGCATCTGTCCGCCCCAACCATTGTTGCTGAGGTGGTGACCACCCTTCATTGCGTCCAACTTTGTGCCGTCGGCGCAGTCGCGGAAGTAGTACGCCATTCTGTTCTGAGGAGCGCTTGTGATATCTCCGGCTGAAACGTAGTCGAAGTTTCCATATTTGAGGTAGAATCCGCACGATGCAGGGTTGCCGGGATCGCCCTTCGAGCCATTTCGCTTAGGCTTGGTTGTGTCCGTCTTTATGTAGTAGCCGTAGCCATTTCCGCAGATGTTGAAGGTGCTGAAGTTACTATATTTAGCCTTGTTGTAGAGCAACTTAATCTGCTCTTCACCTACGGTGAACCGCGCGCCTTGGAGCTTGTTGTTCTCCTCGCCGTGCTTGATAAAGATTCGCCAATCGTAGATAATCAAACTATCGGCAATCGAAGGTACTTGCTTCTCCTCTAAGTAGTTTGGATATGCTCTATCGAGAATATTGCGGAATGGAACTTCATCGTAGAGCGCCATCGGACCAATTTTTCGGTAGCCGATAGGGCTCACCTCCGCCTCACCATCCCAACGGTGGTCGCCAAAGTGGTCGATATGGAAGTGCGAGATATGAAGATAGTCGACCTCGCTCTTGCCCTCGGGCATAAAGTGCTTGATGTAGTTGGCGTATGTCTTGTATGGTCGCACCACATCGTTAGGGCGCTTAGGTACACGGGTATCGCCAAAATCTGGTGATAGCTCGCCTACATCCACAATCATAGTTGTGCCATCGGGCATAACATAGAAGGCGCACTCTCCACTACCGCTGTTAATCATATGGATATCGAGGTATCCTTCGCTCCATAGTGGCAATGGCTTGCCAATTTCGACATCGCTCGTTTTGTCGGCCTTGTAGTTGATTGGTGTTGTAAATTCGCGAATGTTGCCAGCAACCAAAGGCTTGGTGCTCGGAGCCTTGATGGTCTTTGACATTGTGCCTCCTGCATTGTCATATATTCGCAGATTTAGCGATGGATATTCGCCCGCAGGAACGGCAATGTGAATGTAGGTAGGAGTAGAAGCATTGAGCTTTAAGCCCGCGCCAAATGAGTAGGTTATGGTGTCGGAACTCTCGGCAGTTGGAGTCACTTTTCCTGTCTGAAAATCGAGGTCAAACGCCCCCGCAATAGGGGTGTAGTCAGCAGCCGAAACGCACACCTTTTGCAAGGTTGCCGAACCTATGATGCCTATTTTAAGAACACCTGTAAGGTGCTTTAGCACAATGCCATAGCCCTTTGTTATACCGTACATAGTCGAGACTCCGTTGCCGAATGTGGAATTGTTGTTGTGAGTCTGCTCTGCAGCAAAAATTACCTTACCTTCCGCTGCTGCAGGGTAGGCGATATGGAGTGGCCCATTCATCTTTTGGTTGAAGTTGAATTTAGCTGAAGCAGGGTTGCTCTCATCGATAACAATCTCGGCAGATTCGATGCCATTTGCCGAAACCTTGTCGTCCTCGCTCCAGTAGAGAGGGTAGACGCCATCGGCTTTATCGCTGAGCTGTGTGCGAGTCTCCGCCAATGAGAGTGTGATTGAACACCCTACGCTCTTGGTGGCCACCTCGTCAATAGGGGTGGTCACGCACGAAAACGCAAATATGATGGCTGTTGCCGATAGGAAAAATTTTCCGATACTCATTCAGTTATTTCGATTTGTATGGTCCGTGGATTGATTTTACCTTGTACTCGAAGTCGCTGTCATCGAGCATATAGACGTGGAAGTTGTTGCCGCTTGGTGCTACACGCAGTACGATATGCCCGTTGTAGGCGGTCATCTTATCGAGGAGATTATTCTCCTTAACGCCTGGCAGAGTGCCGAAATCCTTGTGGATATTTGTCGAAAAGAAACTCTCGATAACGGGAAGTACGTGCAGCAACTTGCTTACATCGGGCTTGTTGAGTGAGAAACAGTGGTTTAGCAACACTCGTGGATTGAAGTTGTACTCCTGCATTCTCGTTCCCCACGAGTTACCTGCAAGGTGGTGGTTGCTCTTGAAAGCATCGAGTTTGCCTTCGCCTACGAAGTCGCGGAAGTAGTATGCCAAACGATTTTGTACACTACTTGTCAAGTCGCCACAAGCGATATAGTCGAATGCTCCGTAGCGGATATGGAAACCGCACGAAGCAGGGTTACCACCAATTTTTGCAACCTTACCCACAACTCTCTCCTCGCCACTATTTGTTCTATTGAAGATGAAGCCATTGGCGCAGATGTTGAAAATCGAGAAGTCGCTATGCTTCTTGGGGTTGTTTACCATCACAATCTGCTCCTTGCCTGGCGCGAAACGCTCGGCAGTGAACTGCTTTTTCTTCACTCCCCAACGAACGAAGGTTGCCCAATCTTCCGACAACTGACCGCTTAATGCAGGTGTAACTTCGTCCTCCGAGTAGTTGGGGTAGGCACGGTCGAGAATATGGTTGTAGGGAACCTCATCGTAGAGTGCCAATAGTCCCGATTTGCGATAACCTACAGGAGAGGTTGCTACCACACAATCCGAGCTTCCGATATGGTCGGTATGGAGGTGCGAAGGGGCGCAATAATCGATTGACTTTGCACCATTTGGCAAGAAGTGTTTGATGTACTTTGCGTATGTTATGTATGGTGCAGTCGATGAGTTAGGACGCTGAGGTACAGATGTTTCGCTACCCTTAATCTCTCCCGCATCGACAAGCAGAGTTGTGCCATCGGGCAAGATATAGAAACAACACTCTCCGCGTCCGCTATTTATGAAGTGGATATCCAAACAACCCTCGCTCCAAGCGGGCAGAGTCTTACCGAGTTCTACCTTTGCAGTCTCGCTTTTTGCGGCTTTGTTTGCGCCTTTCTTTGTAGGCTTAGCCTCTAAAGTACCACCGCAAAGTAGGGCAATGATTGGGAGAGTAAAGAGAAGTTTCCTCATGGCTATTTATCCGATAATAATTCATATATTGCTGCGCAAAAGTAGTAAAAATTATTTAGATACGAAAATCGAGCAAGAGGAAATGGATATTATGGAAATTTTTTCTATCTTTGCGCATCCTATGACAAAAATAGTTATTAAAAGAGAATAAAAATGAAAAAGCTCTATCTAATTATTGCAGTTGCATTTGCTGCACTCTCTTCTACCTCGTGCACGCCAAAAACGGTGATTGTCGATGACGAGGTTCCTGCCGGAAATATCGTCTTTGAACGAATCCTCAACGATACGGTCTATGTACATCAGGAGTTGCGTGGCTCAAAGAAGGCGTGGTTCTATTGGGCATTTCGTGTAAGGGGTGCTCAGGGCAAGAAGCTAACTTTCGTATTTACAAAGAGTTTCGCAATATGCGAACGTGGTCCACTCGTGTCGCTCGACAAGGGTAAAAGCTACGAATATCTCGCCGAGGAGGGTTCTACTCCGCACTCATTTACCTACACCTTCCCAGCCGATGCCAAGGAGGTTTGGTTCTCGGAGTGCTTCCCTTATACTCCGGAGATGTGGAATGCCTTTTTGAAGGCTCCGCACAAGGGCGAATTCGAAACAGGTGTATTGTGCAAAACCCGTAAAGGTCGCGATGTTCCATTCTTCAGAATGATACCTCGCCATTCGAAGCCAGTGATGTCGGTTGTGCTGAGTGCTCGTCACCACTGCTCGGAGGCTCCAGCAATGTTTGCCCTCGAGGGTATGGTGGCTACATTCTTGGAGGATAGCGAGTTGGGCGAGTGGTTACGCAAAAATGTAGAATTGACAGTTGTGCCATTTGTCGATATGGATGGAGCTGTTGAGGGTGACCAGGGTAAGTGGCGTTTGCCGCACGACCACAATCGCGATTATACTGCGTTCCTATATCCTGAAACTGCGGCTTTGGCGAGCCTCATTGCAGCTACCGAGCCTCAGGTCTTCTTGGATTTCCACAACCCTAAACTCTATAAGTATAACGACAACTATATCTACACCCCATACAAGGAGTATAATGGCGTAAATGAACTCAATTTCTCGGCTCTTATTGAGAAGTATCAGGAGGGCGGTCTGAAGTATCAAACAACCGACAATCTTGCCTATGGCTCGAGCTGGAATGCAAAGCATAACTACACTGATGGAATGAATGTTACGAGCTGGGTAGCTACCAATATTAAGGGCATCCAGATTGTCCGCACCATCGAGTTCCCATTTGCCTACTCAAATGGCGAGTTGGTCTACCCTAACAAACTGCGAAAATTTGGTCACGGTATGGCTCGCGCATTGAGAGCTTACGCCGAGGGTGAGGTGTTAGTTTCGGATACCGCTACTTCAACTAAGTAGCGATGTAAATTTAGTCTTGGAAAAGAGCGCCCAGTTTGGTGCTCTTTTTTTTGCATATTACAAAGTAATATCTTATCTTTGCCCCCGCTATGTTAAGAAGATATTTTTATTCATTACTAACCTGCTTGCTCCTCGCGTGCGCGTTGATGCCACTCTCTGCCTCTGCGCAGAGTGGTTCACTCGTTACGGTGAGTGGTCTTGTAACCTCGGCTGAGGATAAGTTACCACTTATTGGAGTTGCCGTTGTTACCGAAAAAATGCAAGGTGTAACAACCGCTATGGATGGAACCTACACCATCAAGGCTGAGGCAGGTACAAAACTATCATTTTCCTATTTGGGCTTCCGCGAGGTGACTTGGACTGTGCCTGCTGGCAAGGACAATGTTACCTACAACTTGGCTATGCAGAGCGAGAGTGAGGCTATCGATGACGTGGTTGTTATCGCCTATGGTGTCCGCAAGAAAGGAACTGTCGCAGGTTCGGTTGCTGCAGTCGAGATGGAGAATATCACCGATACTCCAACCGCAGCTTTCGACCAAGCATTGCAAGGTCAAGTTGCAGGTTTGTCGGTTCTCTCTTCGTCAGGTGAGCCAAGTGCAACTGCGCAGTTGATAATCCGTGGTGTAAACTCTATCAACTCGGGTACAGCTCCGTTGTATATCTTGGATGGTGTACCTATCGAGAGCAGTGACTTCAATACGATCAACCCTGCCGATATCGAGTCGATGTCGGTATTGAAGGATGCGGCCTCGACCTCAATCTATGGAGCGCGTGCAGCGAATGGTGTAATCGTTATCACAACCAAGCGCGGTGCTAAGGCAGACCGCCCTCGTATTGACTATCGTATGCAACTCGGTTTCTCGCAGATTGCAGGTGATAATTGGGATTTGATGAACACCGCCGAGCGTATTCAGTACGAGAAGGAGGTGGGCTTGACCGATGGTAAGAACTACGACTTGTTGAGCAAGACCGATGTTCGTTGGTTGGATGAGGTCTACAATAATGCAGCGTTGTTGCAGAACTACGAGCTCTCCATCTCGGGTGCCGATAACAAAACATCCTACTATCTCTCGGGTGGCTACTACAATCAGGAGGGTACAGCTCTTGGTTCGGGCTTTTCGCGCTTCTCGTTCCGAGCAAACTTGGATCGTCAGGCTGCACGTTGGTTGAAGGTTGGAACAAACACAATGTTCAACTATCAGCAGATTCGTCAGGCAGACGAGGGCTCTTATACACTCGTAACTCCAATCTCGGCAGCTCGTTTTATGTTGCCATACTACTCGCCATACAAGGCTGATGGCTCGTTGGCATCGGTTAATGATGGTTCGTGGAGGGGTGTAGGTCAAAACCCTATTGAGTGGCAGCAGAACAACCCAGTGTTGTACAAGAAATACAAGGTTCTCTCGACAGTATTTGCCGAGGCTACACCTATCGAAGGATTGACTTTGCGTTCGCAGTTGGCAGTGGATTATTCACACACCACAGGCTTCGGTCAGTCCTACCCAAGCTATCTTCCAAATCAGGGCCAGGGCTCGGCATCGCGCTCTTCGACCGATGGAGGCTCGCTTACAGTGACAAATACAGCAAACTATCGCTTCTCGAAGGGCTATAAGCACAACTTCAACTTCTTGGCAGGTCAGGAGGGTATCTCCTACCATTATGAGGCATTTAGCCTTATGGCGAAGGGACAGAACAACGATAGGTTGACAAATATATCTTCGGCTACGCGTGTTACATCGTGGAGCGATACCACCGATTCGGACTATGGCTTCTTGTCCTTCTTCGGTCGAGGTGAGTACAATTACGACAACCGCTACTTTGTTGAGGCGGCAGTTCGTGCCGATGGCTCTTCTCGCTTTGGTAGGAACAATCGTTGGGCAGCATTCTGGTCGTTGGGCTTTATGTGGAGTCTTCGTGACGAGCCGTTTATGGAGCCGGCACGCCGTTGGTTGACTCACGCTCAGGTTTCGCTCTCGACAGGTACCTCGGGTAACTCGTCAATTCCGAACTACGAGCATTTAGCTCTCGTAGGTGGAGGATTGGATTATAATGGCGATGCAGGTATCGCGTTGGCTCAACCAGGAAATGAGAGTTTGAGTTGGGAGAAACCTTGGACTTCGAACTTGGCATTGCACTTCGGCTTTTGGCATCGTTTGACTGTAGATGTAGAGTTGTACTACAAGCGTACAACCGATATGTTGATGCAGGTGCCACTTCCATACTCGACTTCGGGATATGGCTATATGTGGGATAATGTCGGCGCAATGGTAAATAAGGGCGCAGAGGTTAATCTGCAGGGAACACTCCTCCAGGCTAAGGACTTTGTGTGGACTGTAAATGCAAACTTCTCGTATAACCACAACCGTATTACCGAGTTGTACAATGGTGTAACCGAGTATGAGATGGCAAATACCAACACCAAACTTGTTGTCGGACATCCTCTCGGTGAGTTCTATATCAACCGTTACGCTGGCGTGAATCCTGCGAATGGAGATGCGTTGTGGTACACCAAAGATGGTAAACTTACAAATGAGCTACGCGATGAGGATAAGGTCCTCGTAGGTAAGAGCTACTACGCTCCTTGGCAGGGTGGCTTCGGTACAGCCTTGTCGTGGAAGGGATTGTCGTTTAGCGCTCAGTTTGCTTGGGTTGCAGATCGTTGGATGATTAACAACGACCGCTACTTCGATGAGTCGAATGGTCGCTTTATGTCCTACAACCAGTCGGCGCGCCTGCTCGACCGTTGGAAGAAACCAGGAGATATTACCGATATCCCGCGCCACGGTGTCTATACCGAGTTCGATAGCCGATTGTTGGAGGATGCATCGTTCCTTCGTTTGAAGAATGTTATGCTCTCATACTCGTTCCCTCAGCATCTGCTGAAGAAGAGCAAGGTGTTCCAGGGCTTGAGAATCTATGCTCAGGTGCAGAATCCATTCACCTTTACCAAGTTCTCGGGCTTGGATCCAGAGGGTACTTCGAATATCTATGCAGCGCAGTATCCTATGGCTCGTCAATACACTTTTGGACTTGATATAACATTCTAATGGCTATGATGAAGAGTATAATATATAATATAAAGGTATGTATCGCAGTGGTGGCTGTGGCTATGGCTACAACCTCCTGCTTGGAGCAGTATCCAGAGTCGGCGATACAGACAGAGAAGGCGTTGAAGACATACGATGGTGCCTTGCAGTTCAATACGGGTATCTACGCTCTATGGAAGAGCTCTTCTCTCTATACTGGCTATCTTACATTATTGCCAGATGTTCAGACCGATTTGGTATATGCGGTTGATGGATATAGCAATCAGTTGGGTTCGTTCTGGTTGTGGCAGCTCCGTTCGACAACATCAGAGGTGGAGTCGGGATATGCAGCGCTCTACAATCTTATTTCGAACTGCAACTTCTTCCTCGAGAATGTAGGTGTGGTGAAGGCCAATACCATAGACGATGATAAGTTGTCGGACCTCGATTACTTTACAGGCGAGGCTTATGCTATGCGAGCATTGGCATATTCGGAGCTCTTGAAGTTGTATTGTAAGGCCTATAATCCCGATACAGCAAAGGAGGAGTTGGGCGTAGTATTGCGCAAGTCCTACTCTAAGTCGGAGGTTGCAAAGCGAGCTTCGTTGTACGATTCGTACCAGTTCGTATTGGAGGATTTGAAGAAGGCTGAGGAGTTGCTCGATGAGGAGCAGAATGTCTATGGCCAAATCTATACAACCAAGGCTATGGCCGAGGCCTTGCACGCTCGTGTAGCTCTCTATATGCAGGATTGGGAGAAGGCTGTAGAGTATTCGTCAAAACTTATTGCGAATAAGGAGTTCTATCTCTCATCGGTGAATGCATCGACAGCAATCGAGTATTTCCCATATATGTGGTCTACCGATGACAGTGTCGAGATTATCTGGCGTGTCTACCTCACTCCAGAGTCGTATGGAGGTATGCTTGGCTCTTTGTTCTTGGGTAGAAATACCGATGGCTACAACTACTATCCAGACTATGTTCCAGCTCAGTGGGTGTTGGATCTCTACGATAATAGTGACCTTCGCTACGGTACATACTTCGCACAGTTGCAGACAGCCCACGCTCACCAGCTCGTTTGGCCATTGCTTGTTAAGTATGCCGGCAACAGTAGCTTTATCAGCAACTACTACCTCTATGAGGTGTCGATGCCAAAGCCGTTCCGCTTGGCAGAGCAGTATTTGATTCGTGCCGAGGCATATTGCCGTCAGCAGCAATATTCGAAGGCCTCCAACGACTTGACCAAGTTGCGTTCGACACGTTATCAGTCGGGTAAGGGTTCGATAACCCTGAACGCTAATAATTGGTTGGAGAGCATCGCAGATGAGCGTGTGCGCGAGTTGTATATGGAGGGATTCCGCCTCCACGATTTGAAGCGTTGGGGTAGAGAGTACAACGAGGGTAAGGGCTTCGAGCGTACTCCGCAGAACAATTCGTTAGATGAGGGTAGCTTCATAAAGAAGAGTGTTGACGACTATATGTTCGTGTGGCCAATTCCTCGCCACGAGGTTGAGGCTCCAGGCTCGCAGGTTCAACAGAATGAGGGCTACTAAACAATGGAGGAGAAGATTATGAAGAAGATACTATATCTATTTATGGCCATAGCTGTAGCTGCGGGGGCGGTATCGTGTAAGGAGCAGTATGTAACTTACGATGATGCCGAGTATCTGATATTCTCGGATACACTCTCGACCAATGCAGTGGTGGCAAGTGGTGAGGCGTTCAAGGTTTCGGTATCATCAACCGTAACACGCAAGTATGACCGTACTTACGCAGTCGAGATTGTGGACAAAGGTAGCAATGCTATCGAGGGCCTCCACTATCGTCTAAAGTCGAATACCTTTACTATCCCTGCGGGAGAGGTCTCTGCGGATATTGAAGTGTATGGCAACTACGAGAATATCGAACCGACCGATTCACTCGGTTTTACCCTTCAGTTGGTTATGCCCGATGAGTTGAAGTGGAACCTCTATCCGAAGCACAATCAGACTAAGGTTGAGATGTTCAAGGCGTGTCCATTCGATGTTAACGAGTGGGGTGGAAGTATCGAGGAACCTCGCTACTGCAAACTTACATCGTTGTTACTCTACAGCTATCCAGGTCAGAATACCTCGTATAGCCGTTTGGTTAAGTGTTATAAGCACAAGAATAAGGAGAACACAGTGATTATGGACGACCTCTTCTACGATGGATACGATGTGGAGCTTACCTTCAAGACCGACAATCCATCAGAGCCACTCTTGGTGATGGAGGCAGGTCAGGTCCTCGGAGATGAGTTCTCGGTGTTGGGCATAGAGTGGGGTGATGGTAAGTTGCTCGGACAGACAAGCCCTGTCGGATCCTACACATCCGCTTACAATGCGTGCCAAAAGTATGCACAGCTCTATATAAGAGTGTATGTCAATGATTTTTCGACACTCATCGGATATATCGGAGATTTCTATAACGTCCTTGAGTGGATATCCGAGGAGGAGGCTAAGGAGATAATGCGAGAAGGACTCTAAAATTGAGGATTGAGAATTAAGAATTAAACGAGATATGAAAAAGATATTTGCAATATTAAGCGTTGTGGCGATGATGTTCGCCTCGTGTACACCAGATAGTCAAGTGGAGGTGGTGGTAAACTTCCCCGAGACTCAAAGCCTAACCGTAGAGTCGGGTGGATACTATGAGATTAAATTTACACCAGAATACGATTGGAAGGTGTCGTTGCCTGCTAAGTCGCAGATTTACGCAACTCTTACATATACCTATGAGGATGGATATAAAAGCACCGATACCGCGTTCTATGGCGAGGCTGGTGTCGAAACAGCCATCACTGTAAATGTTGAGCCAGGTATGTTTAGCTATGCTAAGGACTTAGTTATAGATGTGAATATTACAATGGAGGGAATGAGCAATAAACTTGCAGTATTGACTATCCCTAAGACACCGTATGTGATAAATGTTATGGGCTCTGCTCCTACAGGAATGGAGGAGTATGTTCAATCGAGACTCGAGCCAAATGGTCATCCTGCGAAAGGTCCATTTGCATCGGCTGCCAACACCTACATTGTTCGCTATCTCAACGCTTCGGACGCTACCTATGGCGATTATGTAGTATATCACGATTTGGATCTTATGTACAACTATGTTGTTTACGCAAAGAACAGCAAGGGCAAGTTTGCTCCAATCGATGAGAATTGCCAGTGGTTGGAGTTGCGTAAATTTACAAAGAAAGTGGATGTTACAGATGATGAAGGTAAAGTGGAGACACTCGCCTACGATGCATTCAGTTTGGAAATGCGCCACACTAAGAGTGAGGCTGTGAAGACTAAGAATGTTGGTTATGAGGCCTATGTGAATCTCGAGGACGAGAATGGCGATCCTCTCGTGTCGGTATATTTCCTCTATGACCCAACAGCGGTGCCAACTCTTGGACCCGATATGGAACTTGCCTATCCAGAAGAGGCGAAAGCTAAGGGCGTGACCTTGGAGGGTGTTGGAACAATGTACACACTCTTTATTCCAAAACTCGAGTTGCTCGAGCCTACAAGTACAGCAGCAAGCCTTAAGATTACAGGCTGGGCAGGTGGAGGATATACCACTCCAGGTTTGGTGTTCACCAACAATGGCGCGGGCGACATCTACCAAACTGTAATGGCGGCAGATGCGACAAGTGAAACTTTGCTCCGCGAGAACAATTTGACATTTGCGGTTGTGAATGCCGAGGGTGCGAAGGAGTATACCGTAACAGTTATTTTGGACGAGGTTCCTGCCGCGGTAGAGGCTACAGCGCAGAGATAAGTAGTAGATTGAAGAGATAAAATATTTCTTGATGATGAAGATTTTTAGAATAAACCTATTCGCGATGGTGGCAGCGCTGTTCTTTGCTCAGGGCTGTGTTACCGATGTGATAGACCTTCGCGAAAAGGATTACGGTTATGTGCAGTTTAAGCTCTACAAAGCGGCTTCCTATGCACCAGCTACTAAGGCAACACGCACAGATGAGCCGCAGTTGGGCTACTTGTCCGAGGCGTGCAAGATAGAGGTGAACCTCACCGATGTAAATGGTCGTAACATTCGACAGAGCTTGGTGCTCTCGGCTGCAAATAACGATGCGGCAGAGTATGGTTTGCGTAGTGATAAACTTAAGCTCCTTGCTGGTTCGTACAAGCTGGGACTCATCACCCTCTTTGACGCCGAGGATAAGGAGATCTATAGCAATATCTCGGGTGCAACCCCAGAGTTTACAGTTCGTGAGGCTGGACTCACATCACACGATGTGACTATAAATGTGGCACCTCGAGGTAAGGTGAAGTTCTCGTTGGTTAAGGATTTGTCGAATATGCCGCAGGTGGCGCGTAGTGTAGAGCGCGAGTACACCTTCGATGAGATTAAGTATGTGGATATAACATTGAAGGTGGTGCGAAATGGCAAACCATTTGGCGAGGATAACTACGTCTTTGAGAACCTCCCTGCCAAGTTCTCACAGCATTTTGATACAGAGGATAATCATGGTAGCGAAGATGGTTGGAAGACCTCGTCCATTCTCTGCGATACTCTCGTTTCGCTCCAGGCAGACACCTACCGTGTGATATCCTATACGACAAAGAGCAATAAATCGACTGTGCTCGAGACTTGCAGCAATCCTCCTATCACCGAGTTTACGGTGGAGGACAACAAGATTGCCGAGCCTAAGGTGAAGGTGTTGCTCTACGAGTCGGACGAGTATATCAAGGACAACTACGCTTTGTATCAGATTTGGAAGAGCCTTAATGGTCCAAATTGGTGCTACGATGGCGAGAGCTATCAGCGTGGTACGAATTGGAACTTTGATAAGGATATCGATTTGTGGTGCGAGCAGCCAGGTGTTCAGGTACACTCGAATGGTCGTATTGCTCGTATCGATTTGAGTAACTTCGGTTTCTCGGGCGAGATGTCGTCAGCAATTGGTCAACTCACTGAGTTGATAGAGTTGTACCTCGGCACTCACAACGATACAAATATCATCTACGATCCATCGCTCGATATGAAGCGTTCGCACGCAGAGCGTCAGCGCAATATGTTTGACGACCAGCGTGCATATTTGCGCACAATTCACCCTGCGGTGCAGATGTCGGAGCCTTGCGCTCGTGCTCTTATCGAGAAGGGACTCTACTCGCCAGCAATGGCGCTCTACGAGAAGTATAGCGAGGCGGAGATTATCGACAAGAAGAGTGGTAAGCAGACCATTCACAAGTACGATATGAACCACGGTGTGCTTATTAATGGCTTGACAAAGTTGCCAGCCGAGATAGGCAACCTTAAAAAACTCGAAACTCTCAATATCGCAAACAGCACGATTGTGGAGTTGCCTGCGGAGATCGGTCAGTTGGAGGCTCTCTCGTCTATCGAGATTTACAACTGTCCGAATATGGTTACTTTCCCAGTTGCGATTGGCGAGTTACCTGCTTTGCGCTCGGTGAATATCTCGAACAACAAGCAGTGGTCGAGCGAGGAGATTGCCAAGGGCTTTGAGGCGTTGGCGAAGGGTGCTTCACGCAAGTTAATAGAGATTTTCTATGCTCGTGAGAACAACTTGACAAAGTTGCCAAAGAGCTGGTTCGGTGAGGGTGGCTTCGAGGCTATCGGCTTGCTGGATTTGGCGTTCAACAAAATCTCGGAACTCGAACCTCTCGGTAAGGAGGTGGCATTTACACAACTCTACCTCGATAATAACCAGATTGAGTATATACCTCACGATATCCATGGCTACTATTGTGGTTATGACGATGTGGAGACCTTCTCGGTGAACTACAACCAGTTGACCAAGATTCCAAATATCTTCAACTCGAATGCACTCTACACAATGAATGCTGTAAGTTTTGCGGGCAACCAGATTGGTAGTGCGGACGAGATTTGTGAGGGTGAGAAGGATGGCTCGTACAAGGGTATTAAGGCCAAGACCTTGACCTTGTCGATGAACCCATTGAAGGAGTATCCAAAGGCGTTGGCAGATTCGAACTCGTTGTTCGAGTATTTGGTGGCAAGCGCTTGTCAGATGAGTGAGATTAAGGAGGGTTGCTTCTCGCATAAGAATGCGGTAAACCATATGTCGTTTGACCTTTCGTACAACTATTTGACCAAGTTACCAAAGGAGTTCCACGCAGGAAATATGCCATATCTCTATGGTGTGGATCTCTCGTTTAACCGATTCTCGGAGTTCCCATTCAACCCACTCGACGCTGCGGGTTTGACCGTATTGGCAGTGCGTAGCCAGCGTGATGCTAAGGGTGAGCGTTGCTTGCAGGAGTGGCCTCAAGGCATCTACCAGCATGTGGGCTTGCGAGGTTTGTACCTCGGCTCGAATGACATCGGAAAGGTTGATGATACAATTTCAACATTGTGCTACTACCTCGATATTAGCGATAACCCGAATATCATATTCGATGCTTCGGATATCTGCTATGCTTGGCAGGTGGGCGCATATATCCTCTTCTATGATAAGACGCAGAAGATTCTCAATTGCGATATGATGTTGGAGTAAAAGCGGAGGAAGAAGTATGAAGATGAAAAACTATATATTGATTATAGCAATGGCGTTTGTGGCGTTTGTTGCTTGTACAAAAGAGAGAGTAGTCGATTTCAAGACCGACCGTAAGAGCGTCGAGATTGGCGCAGAGGGTGGCGTGAAGAAGATTAGAATCTCCTCGGACGATGCGTGGGTGGCGACAGTAGGTATGCAGGAGGATGGAACACCAAACCCTTGGATTACCGTATCGCCTGCAAATGGTCGTGGCTCGGTAGATTGTGACTTTATTAACGATTCTGGCCTCACTGCAGAACCTCGTCAGGCGGTGGTGATGATACAGAATGTGGCGACCAACCGTATGCAACGAATCTTAGTTAAGCAGGAGGGATACACCTACAACTTGGAGATTGACAAGACTAATGTGGAGTTGAAGAAGTTTGCAGAGTTTGGCAAACGCTACTTCGATATTACGGTTAAGACCAACTTCCCATTTGAGGTGGAGATCCTTGATAATGGGGATAAGAAGCCTGAGGGCGAGGAGGAGGTTTCGAAAGCCACTTGGATTAAGGCAGAGTCGGCTACACAATTAGGTGAGGCATATCAGCTCAACCTCGATAGAGGTATTCGTCCTCGTGAGGTGAAAGTGCGTTTTAATTGGAATGTAAACAACTCCAAGAATCCTCGTTTGGCAGATATTAAGTTCAAGCCAAAGGGTCCGATTGATGTTGCTCATAGCGATGTTTTGAGCGTTGCACAGGAGGCTGGCGAGAATATTGAGGATGTGAAGGATACTCGTGCAGGCGACTCTTTGGCTTTGTTGAACATTGCGCAGACAATGCAGTGTTGGAATCAATACGACACTTCGGTGGCGATGGATTCGTGGAGTGGTATCACTTTGTGGAAGGAACGTATGGAGGGCTGTAAGCCTGAGTGGGTTGGTCGTGTTAAGCGTGTGGAGATTTTCCTCTGCAATGCTTTCGAGGGTTTGCCTTACGAGGTGAAATACCTTACCGCAGCAGATGAGATTTATATCTTCTCGAATGAGAACTCGATGTTGAAGAATATCGACCTCTTTGAGAAGTTTACAAGTGAGGATCCACTCAAACTTGACAACTTGAAGCGTTTGACCGTAGCAGCATTTGGTGTATCGAAGTTTGCGATTGCAGATAATGTTTCGATGGCTAATTTGGAGTTCCTTGACCTCGGCTCAAACAATTTCCAGCGTGTGCCAGAGGCTGTTAATCCAGAGAATTTCCCTCGTTTGCACGCTTTGGTATTGAATGCGCAGCAGCGTCACGCAGTTTCGGATTTGAGCAATACAGTATATCCTGTGG
>JAZOWM010000037.1:0-4802 GCA_045659225.1 Alistipes sp. | reverse complement strand
CCGATGGCGATTGGCAATGCTTTCACAAGGAGTTTGTATTGCATTCGACCAAAGATGTGAGGTTGACCATTGCAGCCGACACAAAGTATTGGCTTTGGGTTAATGGCGAGCTTGTAGTGCGCGAGGGTGGACTCAAGAGAGGTCCTTCTCCAACAAGTAGCTATTGCGATGTTTTGACCGAGAATCTCAACCTTAGAAAAGGTAAAAATGAGGTTGTGACGTTAGTGCAATACTATGGCCGTAACTCATTTAGCCACAGGGTAACAGCTACGCCTGGTTTATATTTTGATTTAGTTACCAAATGCGACCATATAGTGAGCGATGGCTCGTGGAGTGCAGTGCGCTACGATGCGATGTGGCAAGCTCCAAATGAGCATAATTTACAGGGCTACAGAAAGTATCGTCTTGCGGGTGCAAATGTCGCTTACGATGCTCGCAAAGCGTTGGATTTCTCGCAAGATGTCAATAGTGAATCGTGGGCAAAGGCTGTAGTTGTCGATTGGAATAGCGAGTGGGGTAGCCTCGAGGAACGCCCGATACCACAGTGGCGCTGGAGTGAGTTACGCGACTACGAAGGCGTTGAGCGAAACGGTGATGAGGTAACGTGCAAGTTGCCATATAATGCCCACGTAACGCCGTATTTAAAGATTAAGGCGAAGGGTGGCGAACGCATCAAGCTCCACACTGATGACTATTGGATTGGTCGCGCTCGTTCATTCTACACCGAATATATAGCTCGCGAGGGTGAGCAGGAGTTCGAAACTCCTATCTGGACCAACGGACACGCGGTTATCTACACCATCCCCGAGGGTGTCGAGATTGTGGAGTTGAAGTACCGCGAGAGTGGCTACGATGCCGACTTTGTTGGCTCCTTCAATAGCGATAGTGAGTTCTGCAACAAGTTGTGGGAGAAGGCAAAACGCACCCTATATGTGAATATGCGCGACACCTATATGGATTGTCCCGATCGTGAACGTGGACAGTGGTGGGGCGATGTTGTTATCGAACTTGGTCAGACTGGTTATGTATTTGACCAAAGAGCTCATCTTCTCACTCGCAAGGCTATTTATGAGTTAATCTCGCATCAGCGCGAGGATGGTACGCTCTATTCACCTATTCCAGGAAGTTGGGCGCAGGAGTTACCTTGCCAAATTTTGGCAGCAGTGGGTTACTACGGATTCTATACATATTATATGCTGAGTGGCGATATAGAGATCATAAACTTCGCCTACGATGGTGTAAAACGCTATTTAGTAGATGTGTGGAAGCCAACTCGTGAGACTATCGGTGCAGGGGCTGGTGCAGACCTTATAAAGCCACGCGAAGGTGGCTGGCTTTGGGGTGATTGGGGTACGAACATCGACCACGAAGCACTACAACAGTGTTGGTATGCTGTGGCATTGAAGGGATGGGCGGAGCAGGCTCGCCTTACGGGGCACGATACCGATGCTATCTTTGCCGAACAATACTACGATAGAATGCGATACGCCTTCAACCAGCGCTATTGGAACGAGGAGATGCAACAATATCGTTCACCAGGCTACAAGGAACAGCCTGATGATCGTGTGCAGGCAATGGCAGTTTTGTCAGGCTTCGCACCGCAAGAGCGATATGGGGCTCTGCGTAAGTTCTTCAGAAAGCACTATCAGTCGAGTGTCTATATGGAGAAATATGTCCTCGAAGCGTTGTGCAAAATGGGTTACTACGAGGATGCAATGGCGCGAATGGAGAAGCGATTTGGCGATATGGTAGCTGCGCCATACACCACATTATGGGAGGGCTGGGAGTATACTGGAGCTCGTGGTATGAAGTACAAGAGTGGTCACGGCACCTACAACCACGCCTGGTGCGGTGGTGGACTTATTGTTCTCTCGCGATATATCGCTGGTATAGAGCCTGTTGAACCTGCATTTAGAAAATTCTCGGTTGAACCAAACTTGGCGAAGCTGAACTTTGTGGAGAGCGTAGTGCCAACGCGGTGGGGCAATATTGAGTTGCACGCCAAGAAGAGAGGTGGAGAGTTGAACATCTCACTTGTTGTTCCTTACGGCACGGAGGCTATTGTTCGTTGCCCTCAAGGTTATACTTCATTGACCTATGGCGACACCTCAGCAACAGAGATCGCTCTTTCTTCTGGCAAACATACCTTGATTGCGAAGTAGGGTAGACGTATCAACAAAGTAGGGAGGTCAGAACTATCTGCCTCCCTATTTTATCTCTATAATATCGTATTACTCCTTCATTACCGACTTAACAGCCTCCAAATAGCCAAAACCATTAACCTCATCAGGAAGTAGGTAGCTACCTTCAACCCATTCGTTCCACGCATTTATTGTGATGAGAGGGAATTGCTCAGGGTGCTCGTCTGCATACTGCTTGGCAACGCGCAATGCCTTTTCGAAATTCTCGGGCGTACCATTAAAGCGAGTTACATGCTCTGCGCCCTTATGCGGAAAACGAGGAGTATCGTCCCAAGCTATCGATACGCAAGGATATACAGGTACATCAAGATTCTTATCTAAGCTCTCACGAATCTGCTTTGCATTCTCACACTGGGTTAAATAATCTGGGTTAAATCCTCCCATATTGTAGAGTGCACAACTGTTTGCACCTACTGCCTTTGTACGAGTTATCAACTTGTCGAGTTTCTCAGGCGAAGGGTCAGATGGTCCTCCCGACATTGCTTGAAGATGTACATCGGGAAATCCTGCCTCGCGCACCTTTGCTCGCAGATATTCAACAGCTTCGCGCGCCTGTTCCTCACCTCCAAGACCTTCGATAAATCTGCCCATACTAAAAATTCCAAAAATAGGGCAACCATCAATTTTAAGATAGTTAGGGCGGGTGAAGTATTGACGAATAACGCGCTCTACAATAACCTCAAAAGTGGCTCTATCTACACGACCGGTCCACAACTGCGATGTATCATCTCCATAGCGATGATAGTTCCAAAAGTTTTTCTTTACATCGTGATTTGCCCACATAATGTAGAAGTTCATCTTCTCGTTGCTTGGAGCCTTCAAGAAACCGTCGTTGAGTGCCCCCTCCAAAAATGGCTTTCCATCGTACCAATACCAATCATAAACAAAGGTATTCACACCGTGTTCCAGCGCCGTGTTAATCCACTTCTCTACGACCATAGGATCGTTGTCGTGCTCAAAGCCCCACAATGGGCGACGCGGCTGGTAGTGTCCTTCAAAGCGAGGATTTCCCTTCTTGATAACCTCCCATTCACCCTCTCCATCGGGCCATAGGTACTCGCGAGCCATTGCATCATCGTGACACGAAGGCCAGATGTAGGCTGCCACATAATACTCCTTCTTCTCCTCTTTGTTGCACGCCACAAGTGCGCAAGCAACAATGAAAAGCGTTAAAAATTTCTTCATATTTTATAGTTTTTAGTTGAGTTTAGCCATAAATTTTTCGCGGTTTACGATAAAACGCGTGTGGGTACCTTCGCCGATGATACTCACCTCGTCACGAGCAGCGATATTAAACTTTAGTTCTCGGCCGTTAACCTCTGTGAGTACGGCTGTTGCAGTAATTACCTCACCTACTTTTGTAGCTTTCGAATGTTCGATGTTTAGTGCCGTTCCGACGGTGGTTTGACCCTCCTCCAAGTGTGTAGCAACAGCCATCATTGCGGCATTCTCCATCAAGGCACACATAGCAGGTGTTGCTAAGACAGCCAAATCGCCCGAGCCTATATATTCGGCTGTAACCTCGGGTGTAACACGCATAGTTGCGGTAAACGATAATCCTTCTTTCATAATTTACTTTTTTTTGATGCACAAAAGTAATGAAAATTTTCGCCAAATCGTTATATTTGCAAAAGAATTATGAAAAGCCGAATAGTCATACTGCTTTTGCTCGCGGCGTTTACTGTGTCGAATCTCTCGGCGCAACGGCGCGCACGTGGCTTTTGGAAGCAGGAGTGGGCGGTCGAAAGAGGCGATTCTATTCCCGTTGTTCATATTTTGCCTATTCGCAAATACTCCCGCAAACCCGATATGAGGCGCTATCAGCGACTTATTCGCTATGTAAAAAAGTGCTACCCTTTGGCTAAGCAGGCGCGAATCGAGATGCAAAAGATGGAACGACAACTACTTGCCGTAAAGGATAAAAGGGAGCAGGAGCAACTCTCAAAGGAGTTGCAAAAACAACTTATCAAGCAATATACCCCCGTTATCCTAAAGATGACTTTTTCGGAGGGTAAAGTGCTTCTCAAACTAATCGACCGCGAGACTGAACATACAGCATTTCAGATTATTAAGGAGTTTCGCGGAGGCTTCGTGGCGGGATTTTGGCAGATGTTTGGCAAGATGTTCGGCAACAATCTCAAGCTCGAATACGATCCCGAAGGCAAACATAAAATACTTGAGCAGATTGTAACCTATTAAGAAATGGGGTGGCTGTAAAATTAGTTAGTAGAGAGTAGTTAGAAGTTAGGAGTTATATATTGCTCAACATAGAAATAGGAGGTCCGATTGACCTCCTATTAAAATAAATCCCCCTCCTGTGAGGGGGATTTAGGGGGTGGGTAACACACTGCTCAACACACAAATAGGAGGTCGATTGTCCTCCTATTTGTGTGTTGGGGTGCCGGTACTCGACCGGCGAAGCCGAAGTGGGGATACCTTATAGCGCAGCGAAGCGAGCAGTAAACTCCAATATCCTCGCAACCCATTATCCCGTGAGCAGTGCCGACAGCTTGGCCGTTTTTTGTGGTAAATGCATACCATCAACGATTGAGAGAGAGTTTGTGGGGCTTGCACCAACAAAAAAAACTCTCAATCGTTGAG
>JAZOWM010000036.1:0-31602 GCA_045659225.1 Alistipes sp. | reverse complement strand
CCCTATCGCATTTCGGCTCTTAGTGCGTAGAGGTCCGGTCAAAGACCTCTACCCTAAATATGGTTAGCTATCGATTACTCGATTACAATATAGTCAGCTACATTCTCAGCTGTCAAATAAGTACCATTCTTCAACTCTACCGAAATCTGACCCTCGCCACAAGTATCCTCTGGAGCTATCAAGCTTGCCCAGTTCTCTGCAGTGAGCTTTACGCCATTAACAGTACAGTTCTTAAGGGTTACAACCTGGTTTGCACCGAGTGAGCTAAGGTCGATGTAGAACTTGCTGCCGAACTCGCAACCATCAAACAAAGTGGTTACATAAGGCTTTCCAAGACGACCATATACATTTGTGTAGTATTGACCCTGACCGAAAGTACAGTTGGTGAATTTTGCCGACTTGAGCAACGACCAGCTCGACCAACCGTCGAAAGTACAATTTGTTGCTACGAGGTCCTGAGTAGAGTCGCCCTCAGCAGTGTTGAGTGCATAGCATACGCCCTGACCACTAACTACTACATTGTCGAGGTTGATAGTCTGATTTGCATACATAATTACAACACCACGGAAACCGTTGTTGATATTGAGGTTCTTGATAGTACCACCGTTTGTCATAACAACATAGTTGTCGCCACCGATAGTTGCACCGATAGTCTTGCCGTTGCCGTTGAATACACCACCATTGTGGTTAAGAGCCATCTTGTTGCCGTAAGGTGCGGTCGGCATCTCCTCAGGAGTGATTGTAAGGTTATTTGCAAGAACTACATCCTTACCCTCAGCAAGAGCTGTCTGGAGGTCAGCAGTAGTAGCTGCAACAAGCTGCTCAATTACAGTCCAAACGCCATTCTCCTCAACTACCTGGTACTGAACAGGTACATTGCCGGTCAAAACTGTCGACTCGCCATCCAATGCCGCAGATGCGATAGAAACCTCTACAGGCCACTCGGTCGAACCTTCGCATACATAGAGATATACATCACCCTGGAGCTTTGCACCCTCCTCAACAACGAGCTTACCAGTGTTTGCTTTTGCGCTTGGGTCCTGCATCCAGATAGACTTGTTTGCACCCACTACAACAGCACCAGCCTCTACGTTGAGCTCATTAGTAGCCTCAACACCATTGAGGAACTGACGGATTGCGCGGTATGTCGACTTAACAGTTGCATCCTTAACGGTTACAACAGCCGAAGTACCCTTGCCATTTGTGAGGTTGTCGATACCATAAGCCATATCGGTACCACCCAAGTGCTCGATAACTACGCCACCATCAACAACGAGGTTACCACCTACGGTGTTCGAGATAACCGACGAGTATGCATTCCAATCACGATCGTTAGTAGCCGAAAGCTGGAGCTTACCAGGACCTACAACTGTGAGGTTACCCTTGTTTGTGATAAGACCATAGTTTCCAGTTGCGTTATCAACTGCGCTGATAGTGTTGCCGTAGAGGTTGAGAACTACGTTCTTGCCATTAGCGATAGTAACGCCATTTTCGAGTACAACATCACCGTCGAGAGCAACCTGATAGCCAGCCTCGATAGCTGCGTTCAACTCATCAGCGTTCTTTACAGGAACCTCATAGATAGAGTTTGTAAAGCCATAGCGAGCAGCAGCATTGCCAGTATACTCGAATGTGTTGCCATTACCATAGATGTCAACGTTGAGCAACGCCTTCTGAGCCTCAGCCTTAGCCTCTGAACCGAAGTCAGCTACAGTGTAGTTGTGTACCCAGTAGCAGAACTTACCCTTCAAAGTAGAGTTCTTGATGGTTACATTGTTCTTATCGTAGCCGCTGTTGAATACACGAACAGCAACATAAGGAGACTCCAAAGTAGAGTTCTCTACATTCAAAGTAGCCTCGCCCCAGTTGTTCAAGTGAGCAACGAATGCCATATCCGAACCACCCAAGTTCTTTGCAGTAACGCCCTCAAGGTTGAGAACACCACCTGCTGTTACATTGAAGATGTTGGTCGAAGCGCTCCACTCCATATTCTCACCTGCGTGAATATAGTCGATAGTACCATTCTTGATAGTCAAAGTACCAAGAACATCGAACATATTGTAGTTCTTACCCTTCTGAGTTGAAGTTGCAGAGAGCTTCTTACCATTCAAATCGAGAGTAAGCTCCTTACCTGCCTTAATCTTCAATGAAGGATCTGCAGCACGCGAAAGAAGGTCTGCAAGGTCGATGTCATTCTTCAAGACAACGGTTGCTACACCCTCATAATTCAATGCAGCTTGAAGGTCTGCAACAGACGAAACGAGAGCTACGCCACCCTCATAAACTGGGAGGTTTGCATCCTCAACCCAATCCTTAACCTCAGCATTGAACTCGATCTCCTCGCCTGGGTTGCCGAACTCTACAACAAAGTTGTATGCCTTGCCCTGCTCGAGAGTGAGAACTGCGGTGAGGTTCTTGGTAGTATTTACCAACTCTGCACCATTGTAAGTGAGGTTGTACTTGATAGCGATTGCAAGTTCCTTTGTTCCAGGAACAAGGAGAACCTCGCTACCAACAGTGTTTGCGCCCTGTGCAACAGCTGCTGCTACACCAAAGTCTGCCTCGTATGTGTCATCTGCTGCCCATACGCCGGTTGCTACATCGTAAGCACCGTTCTTGTCGGCGTTCTTAATCTTGATAGACTCAACATTGTAAACGAAGTTTTGACCAGCCGAGATAGTGTTCTTAACGGTGAACTGAGCCTTTGCCAAGAGGTGGTTGAATGTGAAGCCAACCTTAGCTGCAACATCGTTTGCACCGAAGTAGCGACCTACAGTAGCGTAGAGTACATCCTCCTGCTCGGTCATATCAACCTCGATAGACTCAGGCATATTGTTGCTGTTCTTAACAACAGTACCATCTACAACTGCTGCGAAGTCATAGTGGAAACCAGGAATCCAGTACTGAGTGTACTCCGAGCTGTAAGTCCAAGCGCCAGCGCTGTTCTTGTTTACAGGTACACCATCAAAGATGTTAGTTACAACCGTACCATTCTGCGAAATAGTACCGTAAACATTGAAGTGGTCGAGATTTGAGCTGTCGTACGCAGATGCCTTAGTCGCATTCTCCACGAATGTGTCAAATGCGATAGCCTCGTTGTTGTTAGCTACGCTCAACTCCTCAGTCTGCACGCACGCTGCCATACCAACAGCTGCGAGCGCTACGAATAAAAGTTTTTTCATAGTAGTTTGAAATTAAAGTTTATAAAAATTGTTAAGTAAAATGTGTTATCAATGTTGTTGCAAAACGGTGGGACTATGAAAAAACTCCATTTTTACATTCCCTCCAAACCTCCCTTTGACAAAGGGCGGCTTGTCGCTTCGCTCCATTATAGTAGTTTGTTTTTAAAAGTGTTTATAAAAATTGTTTGTTAAAGTTTGCGAGTAGAGGTCCGGTCAAAGACCTCTACCCTATGGGTTGTTATCCCTCGATTGTACAATCAGAGAAGATAACTGTTGTACTAATTCTATCAACTGTGCTATTAGTAAGCCTTAACCTTCTCACCATAAGTACAATCAACAACAGTGATTGTATTACCAGTTGTTTTCTTCGAATTGTAAACAGAATAGATAGTAGAGTTAAAGTTATCTACACCCGAATACGAGAATGCGCAACCGCTAATATTGAGTGTATTGTTCTCTGAATTATTTGAACCATCACCCTGCAATGCCACGCAATACGAAGTGTACATTGAAGATGTTGTGTAGTTGCAAATCAAGTTGCTGTTGGTTACAGTGATTGTGTTGTTGTCACCCCAGCACTGCAATGCGATAGCACCCTCAAGTGTACAGCCATCAATTACCAAGTTCAAATTCTTAACGCTTGCAGGCATATTTACTGCATATGCCCAGTCAGCGTTAGCCATTCTGATCACACAGTCCTTCAATGTGATAGTCTTGCCCTGGTAATCACCATTCTCAATCTTGAGACCTGCAGCATAAGTAATGTAGTTACCCTCAACAGTCATCTCAACTGTAGCATTCTTCAATGTGATGTTCTTGCCAGCCTTAACCTGAACACCATAGTTGCTCTCGGTTGTGATAGTCTTGCCATTAGCATCAATTACAACATCGTTTGTCTGAGTTGTCAAATCAAGCATTGTGATATTTATATTCTCTTGAAGGAAAACGCTTCCACCCTCAGAGAGTGCATTGGCGAACGCATCAGCAGTCGAAACTGGAGTGCAACCGTTGATAACTACCTTGCCATCAACCAAAGTATACTCGTTACCATCGATTACGAGTACACCAGTACCTGTACCGTAAGCAGCGCATACGAGGTTACCGAACTTGTTGGTGTCGATTACGTAGTTGTTGTTAGCCTTGAGCTCACCAGTGAACTTACAGTTAGTGAAGGTTACCTTAGTGCCATTCTCGTTGTGCCATACACCTGCAATACCTCCAATCTCCTGTACTTCAGCCTCCTCAGAAGCGCTGTAGATCTCTACATCACCATCGCAAACGCAGTTTACGAAGTTGTTGCCGTAGTGTGCGATACCTACGATACCACCAACATCAATAGTCGAACCCTTAACGTCGATGTTCGAGTGGATGTTCGAGAATGTGTGACCACCCTCGCCGCAGAAACCGATTACACCACCTACATAAGTACGATATGCTCTGCCATTCTCAATCGAGTTAGCATTTACATACGAAGTCTCATCTACATCTACAACGATGTTGTCCCAACTTGCGTAAGCGTCCTTACCACCTACTGCACCTACATAAGCCATACCGTTAACCTCAACGTGACCTGTAACAGTGATGTTCGAGTACTTCGAAGTGTAAGGAGTACCTGCTACAACACCTACATTCAAACGGCCAGAAACCTTTGCATTCTCAATAACCAAGTTCTTAATCTCACCATTGTGAGTAACACCGAAGAAGCCGATGTTGCTGCTTGAACCACCATCGATAACGAGGTTCTTGATAGTGTAACCCTTACCATCGAAAGTACCGGTAAATGGTTCTGCTGATGTGCCGATTGGAGTCCAGTTCGAAGCTGCGCGAGTTGCTGCGAGGTCGATGTCGCTATTCAAAGAGATAGTTACATCGTTTGCAATCTCACCAGCGTTGATGCCAGCAGCAACCTGCTGCAAACCTGTAGCGTTAGATACCGAATATGAAGCACCATCCTCCGATACAGTGTAATCAACTTCAACATCAGTAGCAGGATCATTCCAAGTATCAACACCCTCAACCTCGAACTCGATAGGCTTGAGATCGAATACCTCAGGACCAATCAATGCAGTGAAGTTGTATGCGTGACCTACCTCGAGTGCACGGCCGCTGATTGTAGATGTTACCTCCTGGTTCAATTGCTCAACCTCTCCCTGGAGAACCTGTACGTTGAACTTAACCTCATAAGTGTAGTTTGCATCTGTAGGGATAGTGAAGAGAGCCTTCTGTGCAGATACAAAAGCTGCATTATTGCCCGATACCAAAGTAGACTCGCCATTTCCGAAGTTGAGTGTCAAGCCATTTGCAAGAACATCCCAAGTCTTGTTCTCGAATACAACCTTACCCTGCGAAGGTACCGACATTGTTACATTCGATACGTTTATAGTTACGTTGTCAGCAGGGAACGCGCTCTTGAACGAGAACTGAACCTTCGACAAGAGGTGCTGGAACTGGAGAGCTACTGCAGAAGCTGTTGACAACTGCTCCTTATTACGAGCTGGCTGCTCGTAGTAAGCGTAGATAAGATCCTCAGTACCATTGTTGTTGGTGAATGTTACACCCTCGAGGTCAGAAACAGTAGTCTCATTCTTCACCCAGCTACCATTTGCTGGAGCTACAGCCTCGAAGTAGTAATTCTTACCTGGAGCCCAATACTGGAGTGGTGAGTAGGTCCAAGCCGAACCACTCTTCTCAACCACCTCACCACGGAATACGTGACCGGTGTTGTTCTCCATATAACCCCATACCTGGAAGGCCGACAAGTTGTCCTTTGTAAGGCTGTTGTCGCTAACCTTTGTTGCATTGTTGACAAACTGCTCAAAAGCGATAGCATCGCTCTTCACAACTGCCAACTCCTCTGTCTGCACGCACGATGCCATTCCGACAGCTGCGAGCGCTACTAAGAAAAGTTTTTTCATAGTTGTTTTGAAATTAAAATGTGGTTTATAAAAATTGTTAAGTAAAATGTGTTGTCAATGTTGTTGCAAAACGGTGGGACTATGAAAAAACTCCATTTTTACATTCCCTCCAAACCTCCCTTTGACAAAGGGCGGCTTGTCGCTTCGCTCCATTATAGTTGTTTTGAAATTAAAATGTGGTTTATAAAAATTGTTAAGTGTGTCTCTTATTTAGCTTTTGCGAGTAGAGGCCCGGTCAAAGACCTCTACCCTATGCATTATATGCGTTTTAACAATCTATCCTACAATTAGTTGAGGAAATCGAAGTCTGCACCGTGAACCCAGTTCTCAACGATTGGCTCATCGAACTCGATAGCCTGCAACTTGAGGTTATTAGCATTCAAAGTTGCAGTGAAGTTGTAGCACTTGCCTGGCTCGAATGTTTTGTCGGTGATAGTCGAAGTCATATCGATGGTCTGACCCTCCTCAGTACCGTTGTAGAGAGTTACCTTGAACGATACCTCATAAGACGAGATGAGTGACGAGGTGGTTGTTACAGGGATAGTCAAGCGCTCATTCTGAACCTCGCCGCTCTGACCTACTTTCAACTGATTAGCAGTGAAAGTGTCGTCATTAACCTCGTAAACATTACCAAACTCCAAAGTCGAAGTTGCGTTGTTAGTTACAACCCAAGTCAATGGAGCCTTTGTGAGATCCAATGATCCATAAGTAGGAACTACCATCTTAACATCGGTAACCTTGATAGTGTTTTTCTCGTTTGACAAACCATTTGTGAAGGTGAACTTAACCTTAGACAAGAGGTGCTTGAATGTGAACTGTACCTTCTCAGGGTTGCTTGCGATAACGTCTTGAGTAGTAACCTCATCAGTTGCATAGAGGAGGTCTACAGTACCATTCTCGTTGGTGAATGCTACAGTACCAAGAGCGCCATCGTTGGTCATATACTTCTCATCTACAGCGAGTGTGAGCTTTGCAACATCGCTATCGATAGCTGATACTGGAGCCAAAGCTGCAAACTTGTAGGTCTTCTTAGGAGCCCAGTATGCGAGGTTGCTATAGGTCCAAGCTGCCAAAGTTTCGTCATACCATACCTTCTCCTTGCTGAATACTTCACCAGTGTTCGATGTCATAAAGCCCCATACATAGAATGCCTCGAGCTTGTTTGCTGGATTGCTGTAGGTTGGGTCGATTGTAGTCTTTGTGTTAGAGTTGGTCACGAACTCCGAGAAAGAGATAGCGTGCTGCTCTGGTGCTACAACGGTCTGCTCCTTAACGCAAGATGCCATTGCTGCGATTGCCATGAAACCAAGAAAAAGTTTTTTCATAATTGTTTTTTTAAGTTAATAATAAGTTTGTTTATAGTATAAATTCCTGTTTCTCTCTATGTCTGTTTGGTCGTTACTCTATTATATATATTATATAGGTATACCCTAAAGCAACGGCAATGGAATATCCTGATATGGACCCCAATCATTGACCGTTACATCGAATGCACCCGAGCCCTGAACACCATCCTCCTTCTTGATGACAATATCCTTGACAACGATAACTCCACCGTGAGGTTGCTCCTCGATCTCTTTCGACACATCGAACTCGAAGGTAATCATCTTACCATTCTTCAACATAACCTCGAGGTTCAAACCGTGCTTGGTAGCACGAGTTGGATAGTGACCATTAGGATAGCCTGGAAGACCAAACGAATTAACCAATGCGCGCGCACCAAAGTCGGTAAGCTCGCAATCGTAGACAATAGTCGCACCTTTCTCCGAAGTCTCGCCCGTAGTCATCTGAACAGACTCGGCCATACCCGACAATGCACCACGCGCCAATGCCACATACTGCAATCCCTCCTTGAACTCGTAGCGAATCTTGTAGGTAAATACCAATGGCTGGAGTGTGATAGGCATATCCACCGGACCGTATGTCTTGTACGAATAGTAGTTCTCGCGATAGTTTGCAAACAACATATCCGGAGCGTTCACTGTAGTCTCACCCTCCTCGGCAAATGTGTTGCCCGAATAGGAAGCACGAGTTACGGCACGTGTGGTTGCACGTGTCGAAGCACCATTGTCGTGACGCGAGAATACGATATACTCGGTATCGTTGTTGTAGAACAAGATGTCATTCTCTCCCTCGTAGAGCGATACGATACCTCCCGATGGATCAACGTTGTGGATATTGTAGTTGCCGCTGGCATTATAGTTTACGACACGAAGTCCATTTGGAGTCTTCGGACGCAACTTATCATAATCGATATAGTTTGCAGGCCAATACTCCTCCCAAAGGAGACCATCCTCCTCCCAATCACAGCGATAGTCAGCCATAACATTGATATGGAAACGATGGGCGTGCTCACTATGGTTGAAACACAACTCCTTGTGCGTACACGAGGCAGCAACAAGGGCGAAGATAAGGAGTAGTATGCTAATCAATCTCTTCATCGCTTAGCCTCCTTTCCCTTGCCTTTGTTATAGTTGCCGTATCCTATAAGCCATACGAGCGAAACCTCCACCTTGGTAGGGCCGAGGTACTGACGCTTCTTTGTCGACTGCCATACATAGTGGCCATCGATTGGAAGATACTCGTAGAATACTCCCCAGTTGTAACCCGCACCAATCACGAAATCGAGGTTCAAACGGCGAGCGATAGGTACCGAATATCCATACTCCAAAGAGATAGAGTGGCTTGGACCGTCAACAAGTGTTCCACCTGGCTTACCCGCAAGGATACCGGTCTTGCCAAACTGGAAATCGTATGTCATAATCTGATAGTTCGCGCCGATGTGGTGTCCCTGCAAAGGCTTAATGCGCGAACGCTTGCCAAACCACCAACGAAGCGATGCCTCTGCGCCATAGTAACGCCAGAAGTAGTGTTTGCTATCATTCCTCCACCAAGCGTGGGTATAGCTTGCCGACACCGAGAATCCCGCACCGAGGTTAAACTCCGCTGCGATATTCGGTGTAGCAATAGCATCGTAGAGCATATTGGTCTTGAGAGCCATATAGAATGGCTTCTTCTCTGGAGCTGGTGCAGGTGTTGACTCTGGAGCAGGCTCTGGGGTTGGCTCCACCACTGGTGCAGGTGCAGGCTCCTGATTTACCACTACCGCATAATCAGTTCCGCCGTAGTTGAGTGTTATGGTTGTCGAGCGAGACTCCTGCGCAGGATTCTCTGCCACAGTATACTCAACGCCCGACTCTGTAACCTTGAGCGAATTGATCCACTCCGCCTCGCAAGTCGCAGTAGGCGCAACATCGTCAGCCACGCTCTTCTCGAACTTGATGATGTCGCTACCTCCAGTGTATGGGAAGTTCATTGGCGAAGGAACAGTGATTGTAAGAACTCGCGGCAACTCCCACTGAATGGTTGTCAAGGCTGCAGCGTAACGCATCTCTGGGAATACATTTGCAAACAACCAGTCGTATGGCTCCGAGTTGCGCAAAGCCTTAAGCTTCGCAAAACGATAATCCACAACCTTGCCGTCACGCTCCACAAACTCAGGAGTATTACGTAACACATCGAGAACCTCCTGCTTGTATGGTACATCATTCGAATTTTCTACATAGCTAATGAGCATATCCCAATCGGTACGCATAGCCTTAACCGTGTAGACCAACTCGGCAGATGTCTTCGCCATCAACCAATCGGTGATAACCTTGGCACGCTTCTCGGCAAGACGATCGTTGATAGCCTTACCTCCCTCGGGCGAAGTACTCGACATAATAGAGATATGACCGATTCGAGCCGACTTATCGTCCTTGCAAGCGTTGATAACCTCAGCAAACTCGTTCAACGACTTGCCGTTATCCATATATGCCTCGTCAATCTCGGTATTGTTAACTCGGAAGTAGATCTTAACAGAGTTCTGCTCCTCACGCATAGATTGCGCAAAGGAGGTCATTGGAACAACGACCAACAAAAGCAATATTACCAGGACTCTTTTCATTCTAAATTTTAAAATACAATAGCGCTATAACTTGCGTCAAAAGCCTTTTTTTTTGCGTACTAACCAACCCGTTACTACAAGCAACATTCGCGCCATTTTCCTATACGCGTATATGCGTGCGTGAATAAAACTCTTGCAAAGATAAGAAAAATATCCTACCGTTATACCTTTTTTTATAAATATTTTATAGAAAATTTTACCCCCCCCCACAAAATAAATACTTATGCAATGTATGCAAAATGTAATTTTCGACATTACTTACGACATTTTGGAGGTTGCACTTTTTATGGCTCACTGAAAATTTCCGGTGGGGAGAATTGTGAAAAAAGTTATATTTTTTTGGTATAGGGAAGGGTTTTATTAAATTGATAATTGACAATTAAAGGTATTTTAATTAATTCTTATACCCCCTCCGCCACGCTCGTCCCCCTAAGTTAGGGGAGGTGCCCGTCAGGGCAGAGGGGTCTGTCAACTCTCAACTTTTAACTCGTACCGCCCACAGGGTTTTGCAGGTTATCCACAACTCTGCCACACCGCCACCGACTGAACGAATCCTGGTATCACGACAAAAAAAAAGAAAGACGACCAAAAGTCGTCTTTCTCTGTCGGGATACCAGGATTCGAACCTGGGACCCTCTGGTCCCAAACCAGATGCGCTAACCGGACTGCGCTACATCCCGTTGTTGTATTGCGAGTGCAAAGGTAGAGCTTTTTTTTTATTCTGCAAATTTTTTTCGCAAAAAAATCAAAAAAATTGCCCTCCCCGCCACAAACTACCTTCTTGGGCCATACCAACCGCCCGAAGATGAGGCTCTATTTACGCCCACAGAGCCCGATGACTCTTTGTAATTATAGTCCGACATCTTGGTCGAGCCCTTCTTTCCGAAGTGACGGAGGTTGTACACAAATTGTACGCTAAAATAGCGGCCAATACAGCTATTCCAAGCATTTTGGGTATAACCCGAGCCTGTTGTTCGGGCAAACGATGTATTCTGATTAAGAAGGTCATTTACACCCACTTGGACCTCTCCTCGTTTATTCTTGAACACCTTACAGCCGAGATATAGGTTACACAGTACATAATCCTCGTTATAAGCAGTTGTAATTCCCTTATACTGCACATACGATGCCGATGCCGTAAGGGTTAATCGCTTCAAGAAGGTCCACTTAATATTTCCGCTTGCGGTGTGGTAGAAGTAGTCGTTCTTTGCGGTCTGACCGATGGTGTTCCACGCCTGCGAGTATGTACCGTTCCACGACAAAGTAAAGTCGAGGTTCTCCGAGATATTGCTACCGAGTGTTACACCTGCATCGTAGCCGATATTATTTGCAAGGTTAGTCTCGAAGTTGTGATTCATCATATTCTTCAGCACATCGGTCTCGGTATCAGTGATATAAATAGCCGATGGAGTACGATTATAGTTGACACCTCCCTTGATATTGAGGTTACACTTCATAAACGACAATGGCACACCGAGCGAGACGTGGGTACGCACCGAGAAGTAACCCTTCATATTCTCGTACGAAGTAACCTCCTTTGGACGATAGGCATCGCCCTTCTTGTCGGTTGGGACTTTAATAGTCTCGGTAATCTCCTCTCCATCAAGGTTATACTTAACATCGAAATTCTCTGGCAAATCCCAACCATTAGGGTTGTTCCACACCGATGTAGAGATATAATCCTGCTGCATCTGCGCATTGAACATCCACATAAAGGTGATACCCTTATCCACCTTCGAGAGGTTGTAATGGGCGCTAATACTGTGTGCAAAGGCTGGATTCAACGCTTTGTTACCAATGCTTATGTATTGAGGGTTAGAGACATCGAAAATACTCTGCAGCTGAGTTACCGATGGATTATCAGACCACGAACGAAGGAAGATTCGCAAGGTATTCTCCTTGTTGAAGGCGATATTTGTCATACCAAAGTATGAGAAGTTATTGTAGTGTTTGTTGATCTTGTCACCCTGCTCTCCAACAATAGCACCATCGAGTATCGAACGTTGATAGTAGAGGTTCAACACTACGGTGTTCTTATTCTTCGAATAGCGGAAGCCTGGTCCTATACGATGATTCCAGAAGCCACTTTGGAACTTCTGCGACATATTCTCGTTCTTGCGTCTATCGCCCCAACCTTCATCGGTATAGAAGGTCTGCTTGTCGTTAATCTCCTTATCGTACGACATACGATACTGGAAGCTAAACTGCGAATGAGGAGTAATTGGTTCGTTGTAGGTGAGGAATACTCGAGATGCAAAATCCTCAGTCGGGCGAGTAATATACTGATAAAGAGCAGTGTATAGATTTGGATTGCCAGCCATATCCTGCCAATTCTTACCCTCACCAAAATAGTTATTCATAGCATTCTGATACTCCGAATCGGCAGCTACATCGTAGCGAATACCATTTGCATCATTTGCCGAAGTTCTCTGCTCTCGCTCGTTGTTTTGATAGTTGAAGCGACCGCTTACCGAGAGCATTCTACCAGGTTTACCGAGCTTGAATCGCATCTGCAGGAACTCGCTAAACTGAAATGCCTCCATATGGCTCCAGCTATACGACTTGCTGTACGCCAACGACTGATGAGCCGAATCCTCCAACTCCTCGGCATCGCCATTCTCACCTGTGGTATAGCCCTGACTCGTAGACTCAGGATTGTTGCCCTGATACGAGAACGAAGTACGCGACATCAACGATGCATTACGCGAAATCTTCCAATCTAAACGGGCATTGAATCGAGCATTGAGATTGAGTGTATTCGAGTTGCCCTGGTTGTACATATAACCGATAGGCATTGGACTTTCGTACCACTTCTCGGTCTTTGAGTTATTCTCGGTATCGGTATGGTTGAAGAAGAATGAACCCTGGAATTTAACCGCATTGCGGCGGCCCCACTCGTCCGAATAGTTTGCACCTACCGAGTTCACCAATGCAACACCACTCTGCTGTGGCACCATATACGAGCCTACAGTGTGGCGCATACCGCGACCTCCACCGCCCTTATTAGCTCCACTAACGCCCAAAATATCCTCGAACGAGAAGTTCTGCTGATTGACATTATTGAAGAGTCCAATAACCGACACGCGCGCATCACCCTGGAAGAAGTTGACATTACCTCCGGCAATCCACTTGTATCCCTTAGCGAAGTCATCGGGTCTATTCTTCTGCCAATCGGGCTCATAACCAGCTCCTGCATACATCTTACCGAACTGACCTTGACGCATACCTGGCCTTGTCACGATATTGATAGCCTTGAAGCCATCGCCATCATCCATTCCCGAGAACTCTGCATTATCGCTCAACTTGTTGAATACCTCGATGCGATCTACCGCCTCGGCAGGCAACGACTTGATAGCAGTATTTACATCCTCGCCAAAGAACTCCTTGCCATCGACAAAAATCTTCTTGATGGTCTCTCCCTGAGCCTCAACTGCACCATTCGAGATGGTAATACCAGGCATCTTCTTCAAGAGGCCCTCGACATCGGCATCGTTCGACACCTTGAAAGCGCCCGCGCTATAGCTCAATGTATCACCATTCTGCGATGTTCGCAACGCCTTTACCGATTTTACTACCGTTTCGATACGCTTGGCATCTTCGCTCATCACCATCTTGCCCAGCGACAACGACTCGCCCGAAAGACGGAACTGCTTGGTCAAATCCTTGTAACCGATAAAGGTCACGAGCATAGTATAGTTGCCATAGGATAGACCCTGAATCGACACATAGCCGTTTGCGCCCGAGGTGTAATACTTCTTCTTATCGGGAGTAGCTGTCGGATAGACCTCGACTACAGCACCCATTACACCTTGCTTGGTCTGCGAGTCGATGAGTGAGAATGACACCTTGCCACTCTGCGCAAATGCCGAGAGCGTAAATGCCAAAGTAAAAATTGCGAGAATAAAACGCTTCATTCTATTGTGTAGTTTTGTTTGCAAATTAAGTTGTTCTACAAAGAGGGGCTATCCCTCTCCAAAAAACCGCACAAAGGTAGTGAATATAATTTAATTATATTCATCAAAATGATGTGAATTGGCAAAAATAGTGGGCGAAACGACGAAAAAGATAGAAGTGAGGAGTGAGAAGATAGGAGTTGATAAATCTCTCGTCTCTCATCTCTCGTCTTAGCCTCTCAGCCACTCCTTGAAGTCGTGGACTCGTGCTTTTGGGATAACGATGCGCTCAGGAGTCTCCGAAGAGAGATTTACTGTAAGTCGACTACCGAACCATACCGAGATATCCTTTACCGACTTGCGTGAGATGATAAATTGACGATTTGCTCGGAAAAATTCTTCGGCAGAGAGTTTCGATTGGAGTGTTTCGAGCGTCATATCCACCTGATACTTTTCGCCATTATAGCAATAGGCGGTAACCCTCTCCTCGAAGGTGTGAAAAAAAGCGATATCCGCGGTCTTGAGAGGGATAATCTTATCGCGGAAATGGACAAGAAAGGTCTGCTCCGCAGGGCGATGCTGAGCCACATCAGCAACACGCGAAGTGTAGTTGCTTCGTTCGATAGAGGTCAGTCGTTGCCACTTCTCGAAAGCGCGCTTAACCTCCTCCTCGTTGATAGGTTTGAGCAGGTAGTCGATACTATTCACCTTAAAAGCTTCGATAGCATATTGGTCGTATGCCGTAGTGAAGACAATCGGAATTGTGACATCCACACTGTCAAATATACGGAACGAATGTCCGTCCGCCAGATGGATATCCATAAAGACAAGGTCGATCTTCGGTTCGGAGCGGAAGAAATCGACACTATCAACCACCGTATCTATGGTTGCTACAATCTCCACATCGGGCAACACCTTTCGCAATATGGCAGAGAGGTTCTGCGCAGCTGCGGTTTCGTCTTCGATAATAACTACTCTCATAGGCTCTATCTACTTGGTTCTTCGAGTGGTAATCGTACCACAAACTCCTTATCATTATCAATAATCTCTATCTCGCGATTGAGCAGCAACTGATAGCGGCTATTGAGATTCGACAATGCGATTCCAGTTCCCGCATTTGGCTCAATCAGAGGTCGTTTCTCGTTCGACACTACAAGGTAGCCCTCCTCGGTATAGATTTGAATGTTAAGAGGATGTTTTGCTGTTATAGCATTGTGTTTCACCGCATTACCTATAAGCGGCTGTAGCGATATAGCTGGCAGCTTATAATCTAAATATCTATCTTCTACATCGAATTCGAACGATATTTTATCGGCATAGCGAATCTTGAACAGGTAGGTGTAAGCCTCTGCAAAATCTATCTCGTGGTGCAAATCCACAAAGTTGGAGTTGCTACCATTCTGCGACAGATAACGGAAGGTGTAGGAGAGTTGATCGATATACTTCAATGCCCTCTCCTCGTCTTTTTCGCGCACAAGCATCGAGAGAGACGATAGCGAGTTGAAGAGGAAGTGTGGATTGATCTGGCTCGCCAACATATTGTACTTGGTGGTGAGATTCTCGTTGCGGAGCATCTCATTCTCAAGGGATATCTGTTGCTCGCGATAGATGAGCGTATAGATTCGCGAATAGAGAATCACTACCGCCAGCATAAAGCACGATTTGAGAATCGCCGCAAACTCAACCAGCTGGCGACTCTGATACACTGGTATAACCTCTCCAGTGCGAATCAATGGTACAGGCGAGATGAAATATGTTGCAAATGAGATCAGCACACATAGTGTTGAACGTAAAAAGAACTGCTTTATCGAAGTATCGTGTCCCCTCCAGTTCATTATCGACAGCAACAGGAACGACAGTATGAAATAGAAGAGGAACTGATACAACAACATACTCCACTGCTCCGAGCCTCGATAGAGTGCGGCATAGTCATAATTCTCGCCATTGCGCGTAAAGACGTGGCGCATAAAGAGGTGTTTTGCCTCAAACGAAGAGCGCTCTGACGCCTCCACACGCAAAATATCGCCATCGGCAAGCTCAAGCCAATGGATTCTGCGGTAGTCCACATATACACTATCCCCTTGCTCGGTGATGAGATAGCCATATCCATCATCGTGCACCGAGAGTTTTCCCTCGACCACCACCGACACGGCATTTCTATTGCGCTTGCCATTTGTTCTCAAACTGCTATCGTTCTGATTCGACATAATCAACAGCAGATATGAGAAGTTGCAGACAAGGCTAATTCCCAATGCCATAATGGCGTAGCCTACGAAACGGCCTCGACCTCTTCTTATTCCCGGAATCATAGAGATATTATTTTTCCTCCTCGTACCACGAAGCGTAGAGGCGATAGTCGTTTGCGATGCGCTGAATAATCTGCTCACGCTGCTCTGGCGTTACCTCCTTAACCTTCTTGGCAGGAACACCAGCATATACCGAGTTTGGCTCCAACTTCGAGTTCGACAACACCAACGCATTTGCAGCGATGATACAACCCGATGCCACCACGGCATTATCAAGAATGGTTGCGCCCATACCGATAAGGCAGTTATCTTCGATAATTGCTCCGTGAATAGTTGCGTTGTGACCTACCGATACATCGTTGCCGATATGAGTCTGCGATGGCTTTGGAGACTTGTCATAGAGGGTGTGTATAACCGTTCCATCCTGGATGTTTGTGCGGTCGCCAATTGTTATCTTGTTGACATCGCCACGCAACACCACGTTGTACCAAAGCGATGAATCCTTACCTACGGTAACATCGCCAATCAATACGGCTGTTTCAGCCACAAATGTTCCCTCACCAACCTCGGGAGTCTTACCCCTAACAGATTTTATATATGCCATTTTATTGGTAATTTTTAATTCTCAATTTTTAATTCTCAATTTGCAATAACGCTGCGTTATTGCTTCGCCTCTTGCCAATATCCCTCCAACTCGTCGATTGGTGTCTCGCTCACCATCTTACCTTGCTCGGCAACGCGCTTTTCAAGGTGATTGAAACGGCTTATAAACTTCTTGTTGGTCAATTCGAGTGCGTTCTCGGGGTCGATGCCCATCTTGCGACAAGCGTTGATAAGGGCAAAGAACAAATCGCCAAACTCTGCCTCCAAGTTCTCCTTGTTGTCACTCTGCATCTCTGCCTCTACCTCGTGTAGTTCCTCATTCACCTTATCCCAGACATCTTCTGCCGACTTCCAGTCGAAACCTACCGAAGCTGCTTTCTCGCTAATGCGGAAAGCCTTGACCATAGCAGGGAGCGAACGCGGCACTCCGCCTAAGACGCCACTCTTGCGAGCCTTCTTACGGAGTTTGAGTGCTTCCCAATTCTGCTTTACCTCCTCAGGACTCTCGGCCAAGACATCGCCATAGACGTGCGGATGACGGTAGATGAGCTTGTCGCAGACTCCATTTGCCACGTCGGCCAGGTCGAATGCTCCCTGCTCCTCGCCAATCTTCGAGTAGAATACAATGTGCAGGAAGAGGTCGCCGAGCTCCTCCTTGATGCCCTCCATATCGTTGTCAGTAATAGCATCCACCAACTCAAAGGTCTCCTCTATAGTGTTGTTACGCAACGACTGAATGGTCTGCTCTCTATCCCAAGGGCACTCGACACGCAGGCGATTCATCACCTCGATAAGTCGTGCCGTAGCCTCTAATTTCTTCTCCATAAATATCTTTTTCAAATGTTTAAATCTCTACTTTATCACCAACGGCTGAATCACTACACGATCCTCGGCATCGCTGATACCATTTGCCACAATACGCAAGGCGTGAACAGGTTTATTTCTATTCTTGCCACTTGGGCGAATGACGAACTCGCCATTGCGGGTTGTGGCTACGCGAACAAAGGTCTTGCCATCATAGCTCACCTCGAGCTGACTATCGTAGACAACACAGCGGTGCAGATGCTCCCAACCCGTTCTCACCTTGAGGTAGGAGTATTTGATTGGCTTCTCGAAGCGGAACTCCACCCAATCACCCTTCTTGGCACAACGAGTCGTTTGCGCCGCCTTTCTATACTCGGCGCACTGCTCTGCTGGATGCTTCTCGTTGAATGGCATCGAGGAGGTAATCTTCACCTTCGGCTTGCGCGACTCGTAGTATGCTGGTGCACCAACATCGTTGCTGTAACCTGTCATCAACTGACTACGGAAAGTTACAAATGGCGCCAAGTTTTCGTTGAGAGGTACGGTATACTCCTGCGTCTTATTGTTTCGAATATCGGTGTAGTAGATCTTCGAGCCATCGTTTGTGGTGACGAAAATCTTACCCAATTCCACTTTTATTTCGGGAGACTCGAGGCGGAAGGTTGCGCTCATACTACGCAACTTGTGGTAGAAACTACGCTTCAGCACCTCCATCATCTCTTCGTAGCTACGGCGTGTCTTACTCCACGCCACCTCCGACACGGCAAATACGCGAGGGAAGGTCATATACTCGAGATAGTCCGAGAAGTGTCTTCGTGGTGTTATATTCTCGAGGTATATCTCACCCCAGAATGCGCACTCTACACCTGCAATATTCTTCAGTTCCTCCTCCGTAAATCCGCCAATGCTATAGTTAAAGTTGCATAGTTTCTTCAAATCGAGACCACCCGAGTAGGAGCGGTGTCCGCGCTCGTGTGTCGATTGGCGTTTATCGAGGTAGAAGAATGTCGATGGCATAACAATGGTCGGATAACCTCGCTTGATAGAGGTCTGCCATCCCTTGCTATTGTGTCGCCAGCCACACACCAAGGTCGATTTTGGCAATAAATCACCCTTTACTGCCGCCTCGTCCCAAACGATAGGCTTGCGATTATACTTTGCGAGAATCTCGGTCACGCGGCCAATAAAATACTGCTCAAGTTCAGGTCCGCCCTTCAAGCCCTTTTCCTTCATCAGGCGCTGACAATCTGGACAAGGATCCCACCACGAGAATTTAACCTCATCGCCACCTATATGGATATACTCCGATGGGAATATCTCTACCACCTCCTTGATAATATCCTCAATAATAGCGTAGTTGCTCTCCTTGGCTACGCACCATACATTGCGGATGTCGATGTCGTTGTATGCCGAGAGGTCGGGCTTGTAGTTACAACGAATATCGGGATGTGCCGTACCGAGCGACTTACTATGTCCTGGCATATCAATCTCGGGTATAACCTCGATATTGCGATCAGCGGCATAGGCCACGATGACGCGCAACTCCTCGTGAGTGTAGTAGCCACCATACTTCTGCTTGAAGCGCTCATATATAGGGTGAAGCGGGGAATCGCCACCTCTAAAACCACCCACCTCGGCAAAGTGTGGATACTTCTTTATCTCGATGCGCCACGCAGGGTTATCCACTAGGTGGAGGTGCAATTTGTTCAACTTGCAGAAGGCCATATAGTCCAGCACACGCTTGATTTCGTGTACAGGCTGGTAGGTACGAGCAACATCAAGCAGATAGCCACGATAGTGGTTTTGCGGAGCATCTTTCACCTCAACATAAGGGAGGTCCATAGGCAGAGATGCCGACTTGGAGTAGACCTCGTGAGGAAGCAACTGAAGAAGTGTTTGAATGCCGTTGAATACGCCTCCGTAATCGCCTCCGCTAATCACAACGCCCTTCTTCGACACCGATAGTGTATACTCCTCCTTGCCAAGTCTCTTATCAAAGAGAAGGTGTATGACATTTGTCTTCTTCCTGACCTTAGTCTGCTCGGTAGGAATATACATACGAAGATACTCTACGGCGCGCTCCAACCCCTTGTCACCGATGATGGCAGTGCGCTCGTCTATAAAGTAGCGACCTTCCCCTTGCACTACAGAGAGTGGCTGCGGTATAATATCGGTGTGGAGCACTCGAAGTCGTCCCTGTGCTTTGGCTATCGAATCGGCCATACGAGCCTTCGCTATCGAGTCCGCCTTAATGCGCTCAACACGCTTCTCCTTGGCGCTCAACTTAGGCACCTCAACCTCCTCCTTCTTGGCTGTCTCCTTTTTTACCTCCTTTACCTCCTTCACTTTTGGTGTATCGGCAACGGTGGCAAGTTCGGTCTTATCGCTCTTTCGCACCTTTTTCACCTTGGTGCTATCGTTGGCATATAAAGAGTGCGAGATGAGTAGTGCAAGTGCAAGAAATAAGTATCTCATAGTGTTTAGTTTATCTTTACAAAGATAAATAATTATTTCCGAACGTGCAAAAATAAATGGAGTTGAGAGCTAAAAACAAACGAGAGCCCGAAGGCCCTCGTTCATTAGGTCTTTCTTACCAAGTCTTAGTTAAGGCTTGGAAGGAACGAATACTTGTCAGAGTAGAGGAGATGCTGCTCAACATAGTTTGCAGGGTACGAAACCTTAACATCTACAATCTTATCGCCCTCCATAACCAACTCATACTCAGGGTTTACGAAGCCTCCATAAGGCTCGATATTGAGAGCCTTGTAACGCTCGAGAACCTCCTTATGGAGATCCTGGTCAATCTTAACAGCATACTTCTCGATCAACGCCTTACCAGCCTCGAAGTCACCCTCCGACTTGATACGCTGAATCTCGTAGAGCTGCTTACCGAAGATTGCGCGCAACTTGTCGAAATCGTTTACAACAAGGTAGCGCTTACCCTCCTTAACAACCCACTCGATAACATTATCCTCCTTACCGAGCTCGTATGCCCACTCCGAGATAAGCTTACGGTTACGCATATGAGCCTGCTCAACATCCTTACCCAACTCGATACGCGAGAACTGTGTCATCATACCGTTCATAACATACGAAGCATACTGAGCCTTAGCAACATCGAGTGAAGGAATCAAGCCAATCTCAACCATCTTCTCATCGCCCAAGTAGTAGAGAGCGAAGAGGTCAGCGCGAGTCTCCTCGAGTGGTGACGAATAAACGCCCAACTCTGTACCTGTTGTGCCAGGAGCCAACTGGCCCGAACCGTGACCAAGGCACTCGTGAAGGTCGGTGTGGAGGTCGTCCGAAAGTTTGCCGTGCTCCTTCATACGAGCGCGATCCTCCTCACGGAGTACGAACTCCTCCGAGAAGCCGCCACCCTGTGCTGCCTTCTTGTATGCGTAGGTGATATTGTCGATAGTTACCGACTTCGAACCGTGCTCCTTACGAATCCAGTCTGCATTTGGAAGGTTGATACCGATAGGGGTTGTTGGGTAGGTATCGCCACCGAGCATAGCCACAGTGATAACCTTTGCCGATACACCCTTAACCTTCTCCTTGCGGTATGCAGGGTTGATTGGCGAGTGATCCTCGAACCATTGTGCATTCTCCGAGATAATCTGTGTACGGCGGCAAGCCTCCTTGTCGAGGAAGTTTACAACCGACTCCCACGAAGCCTTGTAGCCGAGTGGATCACCATAAACCTCGGTAAAGCCGTTTACGAAGTCTACATTCGAAGTGGTATCCTTAACCCACGAAACATTGAATGCATCGAAGTCACGCAAGTCTCCGCTCTTGTAATACTTAATCAAGAGACCAATAGTGGTCTTGGTAGGCTCCTCCGCAACCTCGTAAGCCTTCTCCAACCAGTATACAATCTGCTCCAAAGCCTCCGAGTACATACCGCCAATCTTGTAGGTCTGCTCGTAGATTTTGCCATTCTTCTTCACGAGCTTCGAGTTCAAACCGTACGAAATTGGGCAAGGATCGTTGCCTGCCTTCTTAATCATATTGTTGTAGAACTTCTCGACCTCTGCCTGGGTAACACCCTCGTAGTAGTTTCCTGCCGATGTAGCGATTACATCTGCACCCTTAGCCTGGTTGAGACGAGTAGCGTAGAGTGCAGGGTTGAACATTGCCTCCAAGATAGTCTCCTTGCATACTGGCGACTCAACACCACACTTATCCCACTGTGCCGAGAACCACTCGCGCGAGAACTCTGGCTGGAACTTGTCATTCGAGTAGTGGTGGTGGATACCATTAGCCAACCAAACCTTCTTCAAATACTTCTCCATTGCCTTGAAATCAGGGCACTCCTTGCAGCCATCATACGAAGTATAGATCTTCTCCAAAGCACGGCGGATAGTGAGGTTGTACTTGAAGTTCTGATCGAACAAAATATCACGACCACACTTAGCTGACTCTGCCAAATAGTAGATCAAAATCTTGTCGTTCAAAGACTGATTCTCAAATTCTGGCACCTCGTAACGGATAATCTTGACATCATCGAAGCGATCAACAATCCAAGGTTGCTCCGCCTTCTCCGACTTACAAGCCGTAGCTGCCAATGCAATAATTCCCATTGTTACAAAAACGATTTTTTTCATAATAATACCTATATTTATTTAAGTGTTGAATCTCTATCTCTTCTCGGCATACCCCTCCACCCTATGAAAAAGGATATAGTTCGAATCGTGCTGGTTGTGGGCATTACCCTCTTCGTCTTCCCACGCAGTGCGGACTACCGCAATGATATCCTCACCTTCGAACTGCCAATCTACATACTGCACTCCGTGATAATATACATCGGGGTGGTGGATTATCGTGCGCTCCACCTTCCAAGTAAGCAAATCCTCCGAACTGCAAAGCGAGAGGGTATTGCGTGTCTTATCATTCTTAATAACGAGCGTTTCGGGCTCTGTAGTATTTGTTAATGTCCAATATCTGCCACTTCGCTCATCGTAGCGAATGGTGAACTTCTTTGCCCCACCAGGGAAAGGCATAAAATCTTGCTCTGCATCAAAGGCTATACTCTTGCCATTTGGAGAGACCTTCACTCGCGCGCAATGCTCCACTCCCTTACCACTATTTGTACCTACACGGAGGATATTCAAGAGCTCCTTATTTTTGTGGTCGTAGACCATATTGCCTTCGAGCCAACCTTTGAATTCTCCACCAAGCCACTCGGGATTGGAGTAGAGGATATTCGAGCATCGCCAACTCTTAGCATCGAGCAGATTGGCATTTACGGGTGCCGAGATTACCATAGCCGAGTAGCGGCGTCCCCACTTGCGTATCTTGTGCGTTGCATACTCGAACGTCTTGTAGATGCGCCCATTGTGGATAAGTACGGGAGTTGGGGCTGTGTGGTACTCGCCCTCAACAATAAGTCCATTCTCGGCATTGTATGGATTACTCCAAGTTATACCGTCATCTGTAGATTTGCGAATCACGATATTGCCGTGATGACGACAAGTTCCAAAGATGTAGAGAGCACCTTTATGGCAGAATATGGTAGACCAAAATTGCCCTTTTAGCGAGGCTGTCTTGTGCCACGAAGCACCCTTATCGTCCGAAACAAAGATATCGGTAATAGCCGTCTCAAACTCCTTGGTCTTTGGGCCAAAGTAGTCGTGGCTTACCACATAGCGACCACTTGGCAGAGTGCAGATACTTGGCGAGCCGAGATACTTACCCTTCGATGCGGGGCTATGGTCCACAACAATGCCTGGCAACTCAACACTCTGAGCCGACACCGACAAGGCAACCATTGCCAGTAGTATAAGACCAACGAGTCTCTTCATAACTTTAGCTTTTAGCCATTGGCTTTTTTAATTGACAATTGATAATTGACAGCTGACAATTAAAGGTATTTTTTAATTTTGCATTCTGCATTCTCATCTTTCGTCTTTTAGAATAGATGCGTGAAGACATCGATAAAAATCACCGCTGTCAGCCACATCGAAACTGCGAGTTTGATGCCTGTACCCACAAAGAAGGAGAGGAATGAGCCTAAACCGCTCTTCAAAGCGCGACTCTTATCATTACCATCGTATATCAGCTCTGCAACTACAGCTCCGATAAATGGCCCTACAATAATGCCAATCGGACCAAAGAGAAAGCCTCCCAACACGCCAGCCATAGCACCTCGTTCTCCCGCCTTCGAGCCACCAAACTTTTTGGTCATATAGGAGGGGAGAATGTAATCGAGCACCGATACCACAAGTGTCAGCAGACCAAATACTATCAACCACATCACCGAGACATCGGCATATGAGCATAAGTATAGGCACACGTAACCTACATACGCAAGCGCCACACCCGGCAATACAGGTACAACGCAGCCCACACAGCCCACAATACCAAAAACAATGGCAAGTACCGATAGTAAAGTGTCCACTTTAAATTAAAAATTAAGAATTAAAAATTCCCTAGTGCCTCTAACGCCCCTAACGACTCTAAATTATTTCACCAACTTGTTGGTTGACGTGTCGGGGAAGATTACATTCGGCTCGAATGGCTTTGCCTCCTCGAAATCCATCGCAGCGTAGGAGATGATAATTACAATATCGCCGACATTTGCCTTGTGTGCTGCCGCACCATTGAGGCAGATTACGCCACTACCCGCCTCGCCCGGTATAGCATAGGTTTCGAGTCGCTCGCCATTGGTAACATTCACAACCTGTACCTTCTCGCCACGAATGATATTTGCAGCTTCGAGTAACTCCGAGTCGATGGTTATACTACCTACATAGTCAACATTCGCCTCTGTAATATGCACTCGGTGAATCTTTGATTTTAAGACCTCGATAGTCATCTTATTTTAGTTTTATGTTATCAATCAATCTAATTTCGCCAGCTTGAACCGCGATGCAACCCTGCACATGCTCCGACTCGCTCCACTCCTCGATACTCTGCAACGAGAGTCCGTCTACTGCGGCGAAGTATATCACCTTCAAGAGTTCGTTCTTCTCCACCTCCGAGACTACCCACTCGGTAAGTTCCGCAGGTGAAAGTTCGCCCACCTTCGCTACGGCTGCACTCAACACCTCGTACATGTGGGGTGCTGCAGCACGGTGAGCAGGGGTGAGTAGAAGATTGCGTGACGAACGAGCCAAGCCGTCTGTGTCGCGAATGATAGGGCAATCGACAATCTCGATATTGTAGCCGAGCTGCGCCACCATAGCACGAATTACGGCAATCTGCTGAAAATCCTTCTCGCCAAAGTAGGCGTGAGTAGGCTCAACAATATCAAACAAGCGCGAAACAACTTGCGCCACGCCATTGAAGTGACCAGGGCGAGTAGCGCCCTCCATAACCTTATCGATCTGGCCGAAGTCGAACTGACGAGTATCTGGCTCGGGGTAGATCTCCTCGACCGAAGGAAAGAGCACCAAATCTACACCAGCCTCTGCCAACATTGCAGCATCAGCCTCGGGCGTACGAGGATAGTTTTTCAAATCGTTCTTGTCGTTGAACTGTGTCGGATTCACGAATACACTCGAAACCACAACATCGCACTCCTTGCGAGCACGCTTCACGAGCGAAATATGTCCCTCGTGCAACGCTCCCATTGTAGGCACAAAACCTATCTTTTTGCCTTGGTGTGCTACGAGCTCCTCGCGCAACGCCTTAACTGTCGAAACTGCTTTCATCTTTTGGGTATATACTTGTGGGCGCAAAGATAACTCTTTTAATTAGAAATTAAAAAATAAAAACAAAAATATTTGGAACCCACATAACCGCCTTCAAAATCTTCACGAAACCTACTTATCCAACTTTTTCGCCGCCGAGAAGATTGAATTTCAAATTATTATTCATAACTTTGTAGGAGAGTATTGTTTCACACTAAACTATTTACAACTATGAAGAGGTTATTTTTATCTTTATTGACCATGGCTACCATAGCGTTTATGGGTTGCCAAAATGGAAACGATGGTGAAAAGGAGTATTTTCCTCCGAGGCTCGAACTATCAAAGAGTGAGCTAAATATACTATTCGATCACTCAAATTATACAATCGGAGTCTCATCTTCGAGCGAGTGGAGTGCCGAAAGCGACAGCGAGTGGATAAGCCTGACCACTCTAAGTGGCAAAGCGGGTTCGACGGCCCTACAATTTTCGGTTGCCCAGAATGATAGCGACTCTCCTCGCAACGGAAAGGTCACTGTGGTAAATGCAGCAGATAAGCTTAGCGCCGAATTGGTTATAACGCAGGGCGTATACTCTGAATCGTTCTACAAAATCACCTATACAACCTCGGATAATACCATATTAGAGTTCTCCGAGGAGGTAAACTTCGGTGTAGCAATCAAATCGCACACCTATGGTGTAATCGAGTTCGAGGATATTGTTCGCCAGGTGGGAGAATAGGCATTTAGCGGATTCCTAACCCTATCGAGCATCTCTATTCCTGACAGCGTAACCAAGATAGGCAGCGGAGCGTTCTTGCTTTGCGAAGGGCTAAAAACTGTTTCGCTTTCGAATAGATTGGAGGAGTTAGGAGAGTCTGTATTCTTCGGCTGCTACAACATAGCCTCTTTTAGCGGAAGCTACGTCAGTGAAGATGGTCGATGCCTGGTTGTTGATGGAGAGTTGCTACACTTCGCCGCCAACGGTCAAACAGAATACACTATTCCAAAGAGTGTATCTGTAATTGGGTACGATGCTTTCTACTCTTGCTTCAAACTCAAAACCGTACATATCCATAGCGAGGTGGTAGAGATTAAGGATTGTGCATTCTACTACTGCGAAGCTCTAAAGAGTGTATATTGCCACGCAACAACACCGCCAACCCTCGGCAAGACTGTCTTTGACAACAACGATAGTGGCAACAAGCCTATAGGTTGTAAAATCTATGTACCATCCGAATCTGTCGAAAAGTACAAGAGTGCAACCAATTGGAAGCGATACGCAAAATATATCGAGGCTATGTAGAAGTGTTGAGAGTGTGTCCGACAAGTTTCTTGGGAACACACTCTCTTTTTATGAAGTTGTCAACAATACTGCTCTATATCTTTGACGGTAATGGTACTATCCGCCAAGACTACAAGGCGTTCGATAACATTGCGTAATTCGCGAATATTTCCGCTCCATCTTCTCTCCGACAGGAGAGCAATAGCCTCATCCTCAATAGATTTGGTCGGAATACGATACTCCCGACAGATGCTTTTCAGGAAGTGTTTTACGAGTATGGCAACATCGCCTTTTCGCTCACGCAATGGCGGCACTTTTATCAAGATTACACCTATTCGATGATATAGGTCTTCGCGGAAATTTCCCTCACGAATCTCCTTCTCGAGATTCTTATTTGTAGCCGCTACAACTCTCACATCGACCTCAATATCGCGGTCGCTACCCACACGCGAAATCTTCCTCTCTTGCAGTGCGCGTAACACCTTCGCCTGAGCCGAAAGCGACATATCGCCAATCTCGTCCATAAAGAGTGTGCCACCATCTGCCTGTTCGAACTTTCCTTTGCGTTGTTTTATAGCCGAGGTGAAGGCTCCTCGCTCGTGCCCAAATAGCTCACTCTCTATCAACTCCGAGGGTATTGCTGCACAATTCACCTCCACAAAAGGGGCATCGGCGCGGTTACTCTTGCAGTGTAACCATTTAGCTACTAACTCCTTGCCTGTACCATTCTCGCCAGTGATAAGCACCCTTGCTTCACTCTGCGCCACCTTGTCTATCAGTGTGCGAACTCGCACTATCGCCTCCGACTCCCCAACTATAGGCTCTATGGTGCTACACTCCGCACTATTTTGCTGTCGCACCAATCTCTGCCGAGTTGGAAGAGGTGCGGCAAGAGAGGAAGGTGCGGCAACAACCTTACGAATAGACTTGAGTAACCTATTCATATCAATCGGCTTGGTCAGAAAATCTACCGCACCGTGTCGCACAGCCTCCACTGCCGAATCGATATCATTGTTCCGAGATATTACTATAATTGGTAGATTCGTATCGGAGAGTCCCTCGGTCGAATCCGACAATATAATATCGAAATTGATGCTCTCGCACATCTTTCGCGCGAGCGCTACCGTCTCTGCCCCCTCGGTCGAAAACCCCTCAAATTCCAACCTCTCGCGCAGATTGTTGCGCACACTTTTCGACTGTTCCAAAATTAAAACTTTTGCCATTTTGTTATTCTATAAAAAAGTAGTATTTTTGCATTCGGATAGTGCATCAAAGGTAGACTTTTTGCTCGATACTGCCTAATGACGCATAGCGGGTAAAGGTGATGGGGATTGGGCCCAAACATCCTATTCGATGTGACCGAACAAAGCAAGGTTCTACCCATTCGGAACATCTATGCAATATCTATTTTTGAAAGGTATATTTATTTCTGTATGAATAAGAATTACAACTATTTACGCCGTCCTTTAATGATTCCTGAGTATGGTCGTCATATTCAGGAGATGGTCGATTCTCTACTCGATATCGAGGATAGAGATGAGCGCACTCGTCAGGCTAAGGCGGTAATTGCTGTTATGGGCAACCTCAATCCGCTGTTGCGCGATACGGCAGACTTCACTCACAAATTGTGGGACCATCTATTCATTATGTCGGACTTTCGACTCGATGTGGATAGCCCATACCCACTCCCTACACGTGAGGATTTGATGGTTAAACCCGAAAAACTAAACTACTCGCAGGGTGGTATCACGCACAAACACTACGGCAAAAATATCGTAAGTATGTTGCGCCGAGCATCGTTCGAGGGGGCAGAGAGTGCCGAGGGAGAGTTACAGAATATCGCTCGCTATATGCGTAGCAAAAGCTCGGAGTATAACCACGAATTTCCCAACAACGAAGTTATCCTAAATGACATAAAGGTGCTGTCCGATGGAGCTATAAATCTCGATGAAGAGTGGCTACGAAAAGTCGAAACGGGACATAAATCGGCCTCTTCGCACCAAAAGGGAGGTAAGCGTCAGACTCACGCCACACGACAAAGTCAGAAGAGCACACGGAGAAATAGCCAACGACACAATAACACAAAGTAGCGGATCGAGATTGAAGAGAATAAATTTAAGACCAAACAAAATGGAGAGACGATTTCTTAAAATATCGCTACTTATAGCTGTTGTAGCAAGTGTTGTAGCTTGTAGGAGCAATGATGTCGAGATTTCGGGACGATTTGTCGGACTCAATTTCGACACCGCATACCTCGAACATACTACAGCTACAGGGCAAAATATTGTAGACTCGGTGAAGCTCGACAATAATGGTGACTACCGTTTCATCATCAAGGAGGCGCCACTCACCACCTCGTTCTACAATGTAATCTATGGTAACGATCGTATTCCGTTGCTCGTATCGCGAGGTGAGAAGATTCAGCTCAATGCCATAGGTAGCGCCCTTGCCAACTACACCGTAACTGGCTCACTTGAGTCGGAGTTGTTGCGTAAATTCAACAAGGAGTATATCGAGGGGCAACTCGAACTCAACCGAACCCTACAGCAGCACCTCTCGGCAGATGAGCAGACACGCAAAGAGTTGGCGCAACATTACAACTCGACTTACCGCGCCATCAAGCGCAAACAGATCTCGTTCATAATCGAGAATAAGGAGCATTTGGCTTCGGTCTACGCTCTCTATCAGCGTCTTCCAGGCGAGAAGCACCTCTCGAGTGCCGATAGCGATTTAATCTACTACCGCACCGTTGCCGATGCCGTATCGCGAGAGTATCCGACATCGCCATTCCTGCTCACCTTGAGCAACGACATCGCCCGTATGGAGGCGCGCATATCACTAATGAATAGTATCGAGTTCCGCACCTTCCCAGAGTTGAAGGGCAAGGATATGCTCGGCAAGGAGATAGCACTCTCCTCTATAGAAGGAAATGTTATCTTGGTCGATTTCTGGTCGGCAGAGTCGGGAAATAGCAACGCTTTAAATGCCGAGTTAAAAGAGATTTACGACAAGTATGAGGAGAGGGGCTTCCGCGTATATCAGGTATCGGCAGATACATCGAAGGCCGCGTGGATTACCGCTGTACAAGAGCAACGATTGCCTTGGATCTCAGTGTGCGATTTCAGAGGCGATTTCTCGCCTATGCTACGCGCCTACAATGTACGTAAGCTCTCATCTAACTTCCTAATTGATCGCGAGGGTAAGATTGTTGCCAAGGATCTGTATAGCGATGCTTTGGAGCGCAAACTTGCTACGATGTTAAAATAATAGCACTATGCACTATTTCGTTTCGGACATACATCTCGGCTCGGGCAACACCCCAGAGCAACGCCGTGTGGAGCGTCTATTTCTCAACTTCTTGACTCAAATCGAGAAAGATGCCGAGACTCTCTTCTTGGTAGGCGACATCTTCGACTTCTGGTTCGAGTATAAAGAGGTGGTACCAAAGGGGTTTGTGCGCGTACTTGGTCGCTTGGCAGAGTTGAGCGACAAGGGGGTGAGAGTGGTAATGCTCACTGGCAACCACGATATGTGGGTAGATGACTATCTAACCCAAGAGTGCGGCATCGAGATATATACCAAACCTCAAACCTTCTCGCTTGCTGGCAAGGGGTTGTTTGTGGCACACGGCGACAATATGAATATCAATGGCAAACCTATACTGCGCCTTATGAACTCGATGTTCCGCTCGAAGCGATTACGAAGGGTTGCATCGGCAATTATCCACCCCAACCACTTCGTCCGCTTCGGAAAGTGGTGGAGCGGCAAATCTCGCAAGTCGCACGGGGTTCAAGATATTAAGGTTCTTCAGCCACTTATTGACTACGCCATAAACTATGGTATGAACCACGATATCGACTACTTTGTCTTTGGACATATGCACTACCCTGCCGATATCCCAGCTCCACAGCGCACTCTCTTTATGGGGGATTGGCATACAAGTGCAAACTACATTGCTCTCGACAACAATGGCAAAATTGAATTAAAATTTATAAAAGGCTAATGGCCAATGGCTAATAGCTAATAGCTAAAATTATGAAACAATATCTCGACCTATTAACCCGCATCAAAACCGAAGGTGCCGTAAAGATGGATCGCACAGGCACAGGCACAAAGTCTGTCTTCGGACATCAGATGCGTTTTGACCTCTCGCAAGGTTTTCCGCTCTTGACCACAAAGAAGGTATTTTTGAAGGGCATTATCCACGAACTTTTGTGGTTCCTCAATGGCGATACCAACATCAAGTACCTCGTTGATAATGGGGTACATATATGGGACAACGATGCCTACCGTTACTACAACGAGTTGTGCGTGAAAGAGGGTGTTTTGCCGGTTTCGATGGAGGAGTTCCTGCGTGCAGCACAAGAGGGCATTGACTCTCCGATTGAGGGGTATAAGTTTGGCGATTTGAACCATGTATACGGCTATCAGTGGCGTTCGTGGCCACGACCAAATGGCGAAACAATAGATCAGATACAACAAGCGGTAGACCTAATTACCAAAAACCCCGATTCGCGCCGTATCATCGTCTCGGCGTGGAATGTTGCCGATGTAGAGAAGATGGCTCTGCCACCGTGTCACACATTGTTCCAATTCTATGTGGCAGACGGAAAACTCTCGTGTATGCTCTATCAGCGTAGTGCCGACACCTTCCTGGGTGTTCCGTTCAACATCGCATCGTATGCTCTGCTTACGATGATGATGGCGCAGGTTTGTGGCTTGGAGGCTGGCGAGTTTGTTCACACCTTGGGCGATACACACCTCTACCTAAACCACTTCGAACAGGTCGAGGAGCAACTTTTGCGCACACCACGTGCCTTGCCAAAGATGCACCTCAACCCAGAGGTTAAGTCGATATTCGACTTCAAGTTCGAGGACTTCACCCTGGAGGGATACGATCCATATCCGACCATTAAAGCTCCAATGTCGTTCTAATTATGGTATCTCTTATAGTTGCAATTGCCGAGAATGGCGTAATCGGCGATAAGAATGCTCTCCTGTGGAACATCAAGGAGGATATGCGCCGTTTCCGCACTACCACTACGGGACATCCCGTAATTATGGGACGCAAGACTTTCGACTCTATTGGTCGCCCGCTGCC
>JAZOWM010000035.1:0-9661 GCA_045659225.1 Alistipes sp. | reverse complement strand
CCTGCTCGATAATATTGCTCGCAACGAGGAGCGCAAGGCGATATTCGACACCAAAATCGAGATGCCATCGCCGATGTTTAACGCGCTATTCTTGAATCATCACTCTCTCGGACACTTCCTCTCCGAGGGTATTCGCCTACGACACCTACTCGACTGGGCTTTGTTCCTCAAAGAGGAGCAGGAGAGGCTCGACTGGGAGCAATTCTATGCATTGTGCGAGGAGTATGATATGCGTGCTTTTGTCGATTGTATGACCACATTGGCTGTTGAGATTTTTGACATAGAGAGAACCAATGAGAAGATAACAACCCAAAGCCCACATACGGAGCGAGTGCTTGACTCGATTATCAACGATGAGGATGCCGTATTCTCGCAAAACGTAGGGGCGTGGCGCAAGCGTATGCTACTCGTCAAGAATCTCTTTGCCTCGCAATGGAAATATAGAGCATTCTCCACCCAGGGAGTAATCTCTAAATTCACCTCCTTGGTATGGGGTTTCATCACCCACCCCGAGGAGGACGAGGAGGAGTAGTTTGTAGATACTGAATAAATTTACTATATTTGTAAAATATATGGCAACAATAGCGCTTTTTGCAGGATCGTTCGATCCCTTCACACGAGGACACGAGGAGGTTGTTAAATCTGCACTACAACTCTTCGACAAGGTTGTTATTGCCGTAGGTGAGAACATCTCGAAAAATCATCTTCTCTCTGTCGAGCAACGTTGCCGATTGATTGGTGATATCTACGCAGATAATGAGCGTGTGGAGGTAGCCTCGTACAACACCCTGACGGGAGATTTTGCCCGCAAGGTGGGAGCTACAGCGTTGGTACGCGGAGTACGCAACAGCATCGACTTCGAGTTTGAACGTACAATCGAAGCTACCAATCGCCAACTTTTCCCCGAACTGACAACAGTGTTCCTCCCTACCCCAGCCGAATATATGCATATATCGTCATCGATGGTGCGTGAGTTATTGGCATTTGGACGAGAGGTGAGTGACTATCTACCAAAGGAAATCAATATTAAAAACTATTTATAAAGCTAATGGCCCAAATTTCTAAAACTATGGAATTTTCAGCACAAATGATTGCCGGTTTGTTATCCGGCGAAGTTGTAGGCGACAAGAAGGCCTCAATCTACACAGTTTCCTCTATTGAAGGTGGCAAGAAGGGAGGTTTGGCATACTTGTCAAATCCACGATTCGAGCCTTATCTCTATACCACAGAGTGCTCTATTGTACTCGTAGAGCGCGACTTTGAGCCAAAACAGGAGGTTAAGGCAACACTTATCAAGGTGGATAATGTAAATGCTTGCGTATTGCGCTTGCTCGATATGTACAACGCAATGAAACCACAGAAGAGTGGAGTATCGAAGTTGGCATCGGTATCGAAGAAGGCTAAGGTGGGCAAGGATTGCTACATCGGCGACTTCGCAGTTATCGAAGATGGCGCAGTCATTGGCGATGGCGCAAAGATCTATCCACAATGTTATGTGGGTGACAATGTAAAAATCGGCAATAAGACCAAGCTCTATGCAGGTGTAAAGATATATGAGGGTTGTTCGATTGGTGCAAATTGTATCCTTCACGCAGGAGTTGTTGTAGGCGCTGATGGATTTGGCTTTGCACCGAATGCCGAGGGTGGTTTCGACAAGATTCCTCAGCTCGGAAACGTTATTATCGAGGATAACGTAGAGATTGGTGCAAATTCGTGTATCGACCGTGCAAAGACCGATTCGACCATTATTCGCAAGGGTGTTAAGTTGGACAACCTCATTCAGATTGGTCATAATGTTATTATCGGCGAGAATACCGTATCTTCGGCTCAAACAGGCATCGCAGGGACATCGAAGGTGGGTGCAAACTGCTTCCTCGCAGGTCAGGTTGGTATTGCCGACCACGTTACCATTGGTAACCGCGTAAAGATTGGCGCGCAGAGCGGTATCGACAAAGATGTGCCAGATGGAGAGATTCGTTTCGGTTCGCCAGCATTGGCAGGTATCAACTTCCACCGTTCGTTTGCAGTATTCAAGGAGTTGCCAGATTTGCGCCGCCGTGTAATGAAATTGGAGGCTGAATTGGCGAAGAGTGAGGAGTAATCCATTAAATAGATCTTATTATATGAAAAGAGTTATAGCGATATTTATTTTAGCAGCGACAATAGCATCGTGCAGCAACAAGTGCGAGATTGTTGGAGCTATCGACAACCTCAATGACACAGGATATGTCTACCTTATTGATGAGTGGGATTCGCGCAAGGTGATTGACTCTGTCAAGTTGGTTAATGGTGGTTCATTCCACTTCAAGGGGGTTAAACACCACCCTACCTTCGCACAGTTAGTTCTCAAAAGTGGTCGCCCTATCTCCTATATCTTTGTAGATAATGGCAAAGTGCGTGTGGCTGGCGATTATAAAGAGGGCGTGATAGGTCTAAGTGGTTCTCCTGCCAACGAGGCATTCAAGGGTATGATGAACTCGAGTCAGCAGTATATGGCTGATTATAAGCATGCTGCAAATAGCGGTGACAAATCCAAGATGGCGGAGATTGAGGCTGCATTCGAGGCTATGCAAGGAGAGTATTTCGAGAGCAATAAGGAGAATGTATTTGGGCTATTTATGTTGCGCCAACTCTCCTACTCCGGGCCTGCCGTCAAGACGTTGGAGCGAGTAAACGCCTTGTCCGAGAAGATGAAGTCGTTGCCAACTGCGGTACGCATAAAGGAGAGTGCCGAGCGCAAGTTTAAGACCGAGCCTCAGGCGGAGGGTAGCGACTATGTTCCACACTATATCGACATCGTGCAACCAAACCTCGCAGGAGAGGAGGTGTCGCTCAAGTCGGTGGTGGAGAACGATAAGAATCGTTATGTATTGCTCGACTTCTGGGCTTCGTGGTGCGGACCTTGTATGGGTGAAATGCCTCATTTGAAGGAGGCGTATAAGCTCTATCACAAAAAGGGATTCGAGATTTATGGCGTATCGCTCGACTCACAACACAAGGCGTGGAAGGGTGCTGTCGAGAAGCAACAGATGAAGTGGATAAATGTCAGCAACCTTGAGAACTTCAACACCCCAGCAGTAGCCGATTACGCCGTGGAGTCTATCCCTACAAACTTCCTTATCGACTGCTCGAATGGCGTTATCATCGCAAAGAACTTGCGTGGTGAGGCTGTGCTTGAAAAGTTGGCTGAGTTGTTCTAATAAGAGGTGGTAAGAGCGAGCGAGAAATATCGAATCTTAGGCATTGACCCTGGCACAAACTATACAGGTTATGGAGTGCTGGAGGTCGATGGACGCAAGGTGTCGGCTGTGGTGATGGGCGAGATAGACCTCCACAAGATTGCCGACCCCTACGAGAAGTTGCGTTATATCTTCGATAGCGTAAGTCGCTTAGTAAAGGAGTATAAACCTCGCGAGGTGGCGTTGGAGTCGCCCTTCTTTGGGCAAAATGTGCAGTCGATGCTCAAACTTGGTCGCGCACAAGGCGTGGCTATGGCTGCGGCACTGAGCCAGGAGGTCGATGTCTTTGAGTATGCACCTTCGCGCATCAAGCAATCGGTAGTGGGATTAGGCTCGGCATCGAAGGAGCAGATTGCGGGTGTAGTGATGCGTACGCTGCATATCGAGGAGAAACCCAAGAAGATGGATGCTACGGACGGTATGGCGGTGGCACTGTGTCACTACTATTCGATATCCTCGCCTATAAATCAAGCACTTGGCGGCGTGAAGGTTAAGGGCTTGGGTGGCGACAAAAAAGCCCGCAAACGGGGCACAAAATCGTGGGAACAGTTTCTACGCGAAAATCCAGAGAGGGTACGATGAGTATCCTCTTTTTGCAATTTATTGTAAAATTTCTAAAATTTTCTCTGCACAATTGCATATCAAAAATATAATTCTTATATTTGCAGCCCCAAATGGGATTTAATTAAAAAATTTAGTAACAATGAAAGTTTGCGAAATTACAGGAAAAGTGGCCTTGGTTGGAAACAACGTATCGCACTCTAACGTTAAGACTAAGCGCAAGTTCAATCCAAACTTGAAGACTAAGCGCTTCTGGTCTGAGGAGGAAGGCCGATGGATTACCTTGAAGGTTTCGACTTCGGGAATCAAAACAATTAACAAGAAGGGCCTCGCTGCTGCTTTGAAGGATGCAGCTGCAGCCAAGAAAATCTATTAAAATTAACAACGAACTATGGCAAAGAAAGGTAACAGAGTTCAGGTGATCTTGGAGTGCACCGAGCAGAAGGAGAGTGGCGTACCAGGAATGTCTCGCTACATCACCACTAAGAACAAGAAGAACACCCCAGACCGTTTGGAGCGTAAGAAGTACAATCCATACTTGAAGAGGGTAACTTTACATCGTGAAATTAAGTAATAAGGAGATTTGAGTTATGGCAAAGAAAGCTGTCGCAACCCTCAGAACTGGTGTAGGTAAGCAGTTTACCAAGTGCATCAAGATGGTTAAGTCGGAGAAGACTGGTGCTTACATTTTCAAGGAGGCAATCGTTCCGGTAGACCAGGTAGCAGAGTACATGAAATAATTTGCTACTGTGTATTCGGGTTTTGCCCGAAATACAAAAGGCTGTTCCACTTCGGACAGCCTTTTGTGTGTCTATACATATATTTATAATAAGTTGTCTTTTATCAATTAAATTCGTATATTTGCGCGTAATATAAGTAGCATAAGCAATGTTTTTGGAGAATAACACACAAAAGGGTTGGATTGAGGTAGTTTGCGGTTCGATGTTTTCGGGTAAGACCGAGGAGTTGATTCGCCGTCTTCGCCGTGCAGAGTTTGCCCACCAGAGAGTGGAGATTTTTAAGCCACAAATCGATGTTCGCTATTCGGAGGATGAGGTTGTATCGCACAACCACTCAACTATTCGTTCTACACCTATCGAGTCGCCACAGCAGATTCTGCTGATGTCATCCGAGGTCGATGTTGTGGGTATTGACGAGGCGCAGTTCTTCGATGAGAGCATTGTCGAGGTATGTCGTGAGTTGGCAAACCGCGGTATACGCGTTATCGTGGCAGGTTTGGATATGGACTTCTTGGGCAAGCCTTTTGGTCCAATGCCAGCGTTGATGGCTATTGCCGAGTATGTGGATAAGGTACACGCAATTTGCGTACACTGTGGTAACCCTGCACAGCACTCGCACCGCTTGGCAAAGAGCGAGAAGTTGGTGATGCTTGGCGAGAAGGATACCTACGAGCCAGTATGTCGCCACTGCTTCCTTCGTTTGCGTAAGGAGCAGGAGGAGATGGCACAATAAAACCGAAAATATTGCGTTATTTCAGATAGGAAAATTAACAAATAATATATATGGGAGATATTATCAATATTAAGGAGTTGAATGAGCGTATCGAGCGCGAAAGCCTCTTTGTAGATACATTGCGTACGGAGATGGGCAAGGTTATCGTAGGTCAGCAGCACCTTGTCGACACCCTTTTGATTGGTCTTTTATCTAACGGACACATCTTATTGGAGGGTGTGCCAGGTTTGGCAAAGACTTTGGCTATCACCACCTTGGCAAAGGCTGGAGATGCCGATTTCTCGCGTATTCAGTTTACGCCCGACTTGCTCCCTGCCGACATTGTGGGTACTTTGATATACTCGCAGAAGGCGGAGGACTTCACAGTGAAGAAGGGCCCAGTTTTCGCAAACTTCGTGTTGGCGGATGAGATTAACCGTTCCCCTGCAAAGGTACAGTCGGCGTTGTTGGAGGCTATGCAGGAGCGTCAGGTAACCATTGGCGATAGTACCTATAAGTTGCCTGAGCCATTCCTTGTATTGGCAACTCAGAATCCATTGGAGCAGGAGGGAACATATCCACTCCCTGAGGCACAGGTAGACCGCTTTATGTTGAAGGCAAAGATTTCGTATCCGAAGCGAGAGGAGGAGCGCGACATCGTGCGTATGAATCTCTCGGGCGCAGGTATGCCTGAGCCAAGCAAGGTTATCTCGCCTGAGGATATTGTCAAGGCACGCAAAGTTGTTGAGGATGTATATATGGACGAGAAGATTGAGAAGTATATCGTAGATATCATCTTCGCAACTCGTGAGCCTGCGGCATATAACCTCGAAAAGTTGCAGTCGTTGATTGCCTACGGAGGCTCGCCACGTGCAAGTATTTCGTTGGCAAAGGCTGCACGCGCATACGCCTTTATCCGTCGTCGCGGATATGTTATTCCGGAGGATGTGCGTGCCGTATGTCACGACGTTTTGCGCCACCGTATTGGTTTGACCTATGAGGCTGAGGCGGAGAATATCACCTCGGAGGATATTATCACCGAGATTTTGAACAATGTAATTGTACCTTAAAGGTTGCATAGGGTGGAGCAGACCGAGAACGATATCCTAAAGCGCGTCCGTAAAATCGAGATAAAGACGCGAGGTTTGTCGAATGAAATTTTCGCAGGAAAGTATCATACGGCATTCAAAGGGCGTGGTATGTCGTTTGCCGAGGTGCGCGAGTACCGCATCGGTGACGATGTGCGCGATATTGATTGGAATGTTACGGCACGCTCCCGCAAACCTCATATCAAGGTCTACGAGGAGGAGCGCGAGCTGACAATGATGCTAATGGTCGATGTCAGCGGTTCGCGAATGTTCGGTACAACCGACTCCCTCAAAAAAAATATCATCACCGAGTTGGCGGCCGTTCTCGCCTTTTCGGCTGCACAGACGGGCGATAAGGTAGGTTGCATCTTCTTCTCGGACAAGGTCGAGAAGTTTATTCCTCCAAAGAAGGGCCGTAGCCATATTCTGATGATTATTCACGAATTGGTAGGCTTTGTTCCCGAGTCGAATGGTACAGCAATTTCAGAGGCTGTGCGCTACCTTACGGGCGTGAATAAGAAGCGTTGTACAGCCTTTTTGCTGTCCGATTTCTTGAACTCAAAACGTGACGATGAGGCATTGAACGATGCCTTAAAAATCGCATCATCTCGCCACGATATCATAGCGCTGAAGGTGTCGGACCCTCGTGAGAGGGAGATGCCAAACGTAGGTATCGTAGAGTTGCAAGATGCCGAAACGGCTCGCAAGGTGTGGGTAGATACCGCATCGAGAGCAGTACGCGACCACTACGCTGCAGCGTGGGCAGAGCGCGAGGAGAGAACTCGCGAGATGCTCCTACATAACCGCATCGATATAGCCGACATCTCAACCGAATCGGACTACGTGGCAGAACTGATAAAACTCTTCAAGAAGCGATGAAAGCCTTACACTATATATTATATATATTCGCACTCTTGGCTGTAGAGGGGGTTGTAGCAAAGAATAGTGCACCAACAATCACTTCGCGTTTATCTGCCGATACGGTAATGATTGGCGACAGAGTAACCCTCACTATCGAGGTGGAGAAAGATGTGATGCAACACGTTATATTCCCAACCTTTGACTTTACCTCAAAGGCGACATCCGAGGATGAGGAGGAGCAAGAGCAGGGCGAACCAAGCTTTGAGGTTATCCACGACTTTGCCCCCGATACCATCTCACAAGAGGGACGCCGAGTGCGTCTGCGCAAACGCTACGAAATGGCAGTCTACGATGAGGGCATCTATCGTATGGGTAGGACGCAGGTACTCTATCTCGATAAAAATCTTGTCGATACACTCTTTGCCGAGCGCGAGGAGGAGCTCTTTGTAAAGACTTTCCAGATTGACTCTACGATGACTTCGGTGCGCGATTTGAAGCCGCAGATGACCTTGAAGTTGCGTTTTGCCGAGATTGGAGGTTATCTTGGTATTGCACTTGGAGTATTGCTACTGTTGGCATTGGCAATCTACCTACTGGTACGCCACCTGCACAAACGTGGCAAACACCTCTCCGACCTCTTCAAGCCTGCACCACCAGTGCCAGCGCATATTGTAGCTATCGAGGCACTCGAAAAGTTGCACAACGAGAAGTTGTGGCAGAACGACAAACATAAACTCTACTATTCGGGGTTGAGCGACATCTTGCGTACCTATCTTGCAGGTCGCTTCGAGGTGGGCGCAATGGAGATGACAACGGACGAGATTGATGATGCTTTGCGTGCAGTCGAAATCGAGCAGAAGCAGAAGATGAACTTGTTAGCGGTGTTGCGCGATGCCGATTTAGTGAAGTTCGCAAAGGCTACTCCCGAGGCGGAGGAGAACGAACTTGCCTACGACAAGGCATACCACTTTGTGGAGGAGACCAAACCTGTAGAGGTGGTCGAAGAGGAGGAAGACGAACCAACCAAAAACGATAAGGAGGCGGGGCGATGAAAGCAATAATTAAATATGTGGCGATTGTTGCAATGCTCTTTGTTTGCGGTGAGGTCTCGGCGCAGCAGATGCGTGAGCGTGGTTTAGTTCGCAGAGGTAACCGCGAATTTAAGCGCGAGAAGTTTGAAAAGAGTGTTGATAGCTACCAGGAGGCACTGAAGTACGATCCAAATTCGTTTGAGGCGAAGTACGACCTCGCCTCGGCACTCTATCGCACCGAGCGATACGAGAAGGCGGAGAAGACTCTTCAGGCGATTGTAAATGACTCCACTCGCACCGAGCTGGAGCGCGGTGAGGTGGCATATAACCTCGGAAATACGCAGTTTGCCCAGCAGAAATACAAGGAGGCACTCTCTTCATACCGTCAAGCAATGCGATGCAATCCTGCGGACGAAGATGCTAAGTTCAACTACGCCTTCACAAAGCGCCTGATTCAGCAACAAGAGCAACAGCAACAAGAGCAGAATCAAGACCAAAACCAAGACCAGAACAAGGAGAATCAAGATAAGCAGGATAACCAAAACCAGCAAAATCAGCAGGATAAACAACAACCTCAAAACCAAGAGGGGAAGGAGGAACAACAAGAGGGCGGACAACGTCCCGATGGTGCAATGACTCCGGAGCAACAGGAGGCTCTATTACAGGCTATTCAGGCCGAGGAGGATAAGACACAGGATAAGTTGAAGGAGAAGGCTGCGGTGCTGATTAGAGGTAACAAGAATTGGTAAATTATGGAGTTTGCAAATCCTAAAATATTATGGTTATTGGTGGTTGTGCCACTTGTGGTTGCCTACTATATATGGAGGGCGACACAGGGCGGAGCATCTATCATCATATCTACCACAGACTCTCTGCGTAAAGCACCACGCACCCTACGCTACTATCTACGCCATCTTCCAATAGCATTGCGTGCTGTGGCTTTATCTTTGATTATCATAGCATCGGCTCGTCCTCAATCCATCGAGCACGAAACCAAGATAAATACCGAAGGTATCGACATCGTATTGGCTGTCGACATCTCAACTTCGATGCTTGCACGCGACTTCCAACCCGACCGACTCTCTGTAGCAAAAGAGGTGGCTGCACAGTTTGTTGCTGCACGACAGGGCGACCGCATAGGTTTGGTCGTTTTTGCGGGCGAAGCATTCACTCAAACGCCTCTCACCACCGACCAATCTTCGTTGCAAACCCTGCTTGGTCGCTTGCGTAGCGGTGTTGTAGAGGACGGAACAGCCATTGGTAATGGCTTGGCAACGGCAGTAAACCGCTTGCGAGAGAGCGACTCAAAGTCGAAGGTCGTAATCCTCCTGACCGATGGTGTTAATAATCGCGGTCAGATTGCCCCACTTACGGTTGCAGACATCGCAAAGGAGCAGGGTATCAAGGTATATACCATTGGCGTAGGTCG
>JAZOWM010000034.1:0-10256 GCA_045659225.1 Alistipes sp. | reverse complement strand
GGATTCCGATTTTGCAGGAGACGCCTTGATTTCATCTGTCTCTACAGTCCTTGTTACAAACAATGTCTATGGCATTGACTTCCACGAGGATTTCGGCTACCCAACCCTTATGGTTACAAGTGATTTCAATATTGGAGAGATCTTCCCATCGAACTATCTTGCTGGAGGAAACCCAATGTTCGGTCACTTCTTGTACTACAACTATCAGGTTGGTCTTGGTCCTACTGGCTATTGCGCACTCTATTGGAACCACTACTACAAGTTTATCAAGGTTGCCAATGATGTGATGAAGGCTTATGGCGATAATCCTCTATTTGAGCAGACTGTAGGTTTGGCAAAGACATTCCGAGCTCTCTACTATCTCGATATGGCTCGTTACTACGATCCGCTCTATGCTGTGGCTACCGAGAAAGCTAACTATATGAGCGAGTTGGAGCCTGTAAAGGGTTTGACAGTGCCTATCGTTGATGAGAATACAACCGAGGAGGACAATGAAAACAATCCTCGTGCACCACGTGAGGAGCTGTTCCAGTTCATCTTCAATGACTTGAACTTTGCTGAGAAGAAGTTGGCAGATTATGAGCCAGTAGTAAAGAACCTCCCATCGTTGGCTGTAGTGTATGGCTTGAAGGCTCGTGCATACCTTTGGTTGGGTGGTTTTGACGAGGGACTCTACGACACAGAGAAGTATCCTGATGTAGTCACTGGCAATGCTGCTTATAGAAAGGCTGCAGAGTATGCTCGTTTGGCTATCACAGCTTCGAAATGCCATCCATTGACCGAGTCGGAGTATTGCGACCCTTACACTGGTTTCAACAAGATTAACAACGCTTGGATGTGGGGTATGGTTCAGTCTACCGAGACTCTGCTTTCACAGATTCACAACTGGGCAGCACATATGAGCTGCGAGGCTGGTTGGGGCTATGGCGGTATCGTTCAGTACGCTGTTCGTAAGGCTACCTACGATCGTATGTCGGATACCGACTTCCGCAAGAAGCTGATTGTTGGTCCTGGAAAATCTTACAAGGATTATCAGAAGGTAACAACATTCACCGAGGAGGAGTGGAAGACCTTTGGTTTTGAGGGTACAGGTATCCACACCTACGCACATATGAAGTTCCGTACAAATGGCGCCGAGAAGGTTAATGCCGAGATTGGTGCGGTAGTAGATATTCCGTTGATGCGTGTTGAGGAGATGTACTTTATCGAGGCTGAGGCTACAGCACACTTCGATCCAGCTACAGGTGAGCAGTTGATTACTTCGTTTATGAAGTCGTACCGCGATCCTAAGTACTTTGTTCCTATGACTGGCGACCTTGTTGAGGAGATTATCTTCCAGAAGCGTTGCGAGTTCTGGGGCGAGGGTATTCTCTTCGCAGACTTCAAGCGTTTGGATATGCCTATCGAGAATGGTTACGAGGGCACCAACACCCCTACAGGTCAGGACTTCCAGACCGAGGGCCGTAGCCCATCGTGGAACCTCTGTATTCCTATCGGCGAGGTGCAGCAGAACCGCGCACTTCAGGGCAAGAACAACCCTGATCCATCGATGGCTCTCAAGCCTATGACAGGTGCAAACTAGTAATAGGGAGAATATATTGTCAAATGATAAACAGATACAATATGAAAAATTTGAAAATGTTATATATTGCTCTTATCGCATTGGTAGCAGGCGTTTTTAGGGCTTGTACCACCGATTTCGAGCCAGGACCGCAGCCCGATGGACCGCAGGTATCGTTCGTGCTGACCAATCCTACCTCTATCGGCTTCACCGGAACCGAGAGCAAGTATCAGAGCATCACCTTGTCGCGTGTGAATACTGACGAGGAGCTTTCGGCATATGTATATACAGATATGGACAAGGAAACATCGCGTTTCATCTTCGTTCCGGATTATGTCACCTTCGAGGCTGGCAAGTCTACTGCCGAGTTGGTAATAACAGTGGACTACACCCAGTTCGCAAAAGACAAGACATACACTGTTGGTATCTATCTCGAAGAAGAATTCATCTCCCCTTACGGTTGTTCGGAGTGGAAGATTGACTTCGCAATCGACCCTTGGAAGTTGATTACTGCCGAGGATGAAAGCGAACTCAAGGGTAAGTTCCGTGGTCTTGCGGTGTTGGATAAGATGCTCAACGGCTTGAATACTTCGTTGGAATACGATACTGAGGTTTATAAGCACTCTTCGGCCGAGAGATATATGATCAAGGAGCCTTGGATTAAGCTTATGCAGCTTTTTTTCTTGGATTCAGGTATTGGAGTAACTGTAGAAGAGCTTAAGACGGCGTTTGATTATATTCCTAAGAACTTGGAGATCGATTGTACCGATAAGAACAATGTAATTATCCCTTGGCAGGCAATGGGCTTGGTTGATGTTAATCACGTATGGGATGATGAGATCAACTTAGGTGACTTTTATTTCCACGCTAAGGGTGGTAAACTCGAGAATGGAGTTATCACATTCCCTAAGGGTTCTATGTTCTGTACTTGTGATTACTATCGTAGTGCAGGTATTGCTGATGACGATGAGCAATATTGTAGTGGAGGAAACAAGACAGGAGCATTCCGAATAGTTCTTCCAGGTTATGAGGCTAACGATTATTCGTTGTCTGTTGAGTACGATGGAATGGATGTTATGGCCGACAACAAGACTGTATATGCAAAATTCAATGTTGCGTATGGTGCTGATGTAACAGGCGTTAAGTACTACTTTGCAGCGGGTAATGTCGAGCGCGATCCTTCGGCTGCGTTGGCTCTTCTTGCAGAGGGTACAGACGAGAATATCCGCTCTATCGAGGATTTCGATCAGGATGGTTCGAATATGACACTCAAGGTGCAACTCGAGAGAGGAATCTATACTCTCATTGCAGCTCCGCAGGATAAGAATAGAGAGTTGTATATGGGCGACCCAGTAGTCTACACCTTCTACTATGCTGGTCTTGGCGATAGTGAGGAGCACCCTTGCGAGGTAGGATGTATAATGGATCCAGCGAGCGAGGCAGTTGCGCCAGAGTACGCAGACCAGTATCCAGATTACAGTTCTATTGCGTTCTGCATTTATGGTACAGATCTTAGATATTGTAAGTTCTGGTTCATTGATAAGGAGACTGCCGATTTTATGATGGAGAAAAACGAACTCACTCTCGAGCAGCTTGTTGCGTCCCAGGGCTTGGATTTGACCGACTATCTTGATATTGTACACAGCGAAAATGGTTTTGTAAATATTGCTAGTGATTTGGAGTCAGACACCGAGTATATTTTGGCAGTAAATGCTACCAATAACTATGGTGAGAGCAAGACAGTTGTAACCACTCATACTACTGCAAAGATTCCATATGAGGGAGACTTGGTACTTGGAAGATATCATATGCATTGCGACTTCGTAGATGAGGACCAGCAGGGTAATAAGACGACTTATAAGTTCGATAATATATTCAAGGTTGAGCCAGTAATTGGATCTACTACAGAACTTGTATTCAGGAGATTTGCAATTGAGGATAGTGTTATGTTCAAAGCTACCTACGATGCAGAGAAGAGCACAATTACCTTGAGTGGTATAGCTGTAGGCGAGGAAGATAAGGGTTCACTCTTTGGTAACGTATATGCTAATACTGGAGGTTACGACTACGGAATATTCTCGTACGATTCAGATATGAAGACAGCTAAGAACCCTATTGTCCTTTCAGTTAACCCTGAGACAAAGCAAATAGATGGCTTGTTGTCATATCTGGTTGCAGTGAATATTGTTGCACTGAACCCTACAACTGGAGAATATGAGGTGGCGGGTTCGTTCTCAATCTTCGAGGGTTCAACTACCACTATCGCACCATATGTTCCAGGTAGCGAGGCCCCAGAGGGTGGCGAGAATACCGGCAACGGAGAGAACACTGGCAATGGCGAGAATACCGGCAACGAAAACACCGGTAACGAGAACACTGGAAACGGTGAGAATGCTGGAGGTGATGCTACAGTCACTAATTCGTTGCAGAGCGTTCGCGTACCATTCAGCAGCATCTCGATTGACAAGCGACTCCTCGCTCCAAAGAGTGTTGTGAAGTTGGAGGTTAATCCGCATATCTTGAAGGTTCAGAAGAGCGGTGTTAAGAGCGTAAAGCCAATCTCGGTGGTATGCTCTAAGCCTGAGGCTAAATCGTTCGCTTTTGTTAAGAACTTTGCAAATATTGCGCGTTAAGAGCCTAATATAAAACACCATCAGACCGACCATATTCGATATGGCCGGTCTGCGGTGTCTAAAAAGCTGTTTGCTTTGTAAGCAGTTTTTCGAAACTATAAAAATATAGATTTATGTATCGATTCATCAAACTATCTTGCGCATTGGTCGTTGCCGCATTGGCATTTGTTCAATGTACAAAGGATTTAGACGAAGTCTATGTGGGGGAGTCGCAGAGCGCCTCTGCTGCAAAGATTATCAACTCATCGCGTTCGGCAGTGTTGGGTACGCTTCTCGTTGAGTTCGAGGAGGGGGCAGCGCTCGCATTCGAGAGTGGCACACGCAGTGCTGGTGTTACTCGTTCGAATATCGAGCCGTTGAACGATGTATTGCTCGACATTGATGCCATATCTATCGAGCGCGTATTCCCTGTTGATGTGCGTAACGAGGAGGCTACTCGCCGTGCAGGCTTGCACTGTTGGTACATTGTACACTTCGACAAGAATATATCGCTCGACAAGGTGGCTAAGGCTTTGGCGGAGATAGGCGAGATTAAGACTATCGAGTTCGACAGACAGATTGCAACCCTCAATCACCCTTGCCGCGAGGGTGGCGAGCAGGCTCCATTGCAGAGTGGAGATACCCGCTTGTCGTCACCTATGTTCAACGATCCCCTTGCAGGAAACCAGTGGGACTTCCACAACGAGGGAAAGCTCTACAACGATAAGGGAGTCGCGGGTATGGATATAAATGTTCGCGAGGCGTGGAAGTATACAACTGGAGATCCATCGATTATTGTGGCTGTTATCGATCAGGGTGTGGACTACACTCACGAGGACTTGAAGGCTAATATGTGGGTGAATGTTGCCGAGCGAGATGGTCAGCCAGGTGTTGATGACGATAAGAATGGATATGTAGATGATATTCACGGCTACAACTTTGTAGACGATGGCCCTATTTCCTGGGACAAGGATGTTGTTGCAGAGAAGGATGTTCAGGGCAATGTATCTTATGGCGATATTGGTCACGGTACTCATATCGCTGGAACTATCGCTGCGGTGAATAACAATGGTATTGGCATCTGCGGTATTGCTGGTGGAGATAAGAGCGAGGGCAATGGTGTGAAGATTATGTCTACCCAGATATTCTCGGGCCGTAGCCCTAAGAATGCAACCTCTTCGGTGGTGGCTAAGGCATTTAAGTATGCGGCAGACAATGGTGCGGTGTTGTCGAACAACTCGTGGGGTTCGCCTCCCAGTCCTGATCAAAATGATGCTTGGTTTAAGGATGTAAAGTCACTCGAGTATAAGGCTATTTGTGAATACTTCAAGTCGTCACGTGATGAGAATCTCACTGGTGGCGTGGCAATCTTTGCCGCTGGTAATAACGGCGACTTTCTGGAGAAAAATGGATTTGAGCAGGTTGACTACCCTGGAGCATACACCGATTTCGTATCGGTAACATCTTTTGGCATTGATGGAGATAAGGCCTCATACTCGAACTTTGGAGGTGGTGCCAATATCGCAGCACCAGGTGGAAATATAATGAGGGGTGGAACAACAGCTCAGATACTTTCGACAATGACGCCTAATCTATACGTAGATGAGAAAGGAGTTATCAGGGATAGTAAGTATGATTGGGAGCAGGGTACTTCGATGGCTTGCCCACACGTTACGGGTGTTGCAGCACTTGGTTTGGCGTATGCCAAGAAGATAGGCAAGAAGTTGACTGCCGATGAGTTTATCTCGAAGCTCCTGGTCTCGGTAAATGATCAAGATAGCTATCTGTCGGAGAAGTATAGGGGCAAGATGGGTACAGGACGTATCGATGCCTTCAAGTTCTTGATGAATATCGAGGGAATCACTTGTATCCCAGTGACACGAGGCGCAAGATGTATTATCGATGTAAACAAGTATATGGGCGATGGCAATACCAATATCAAGCTTTTGAAACTTAATATTAGCAGTGCCGATATGAAGAGTTTGGGTATGAGCAGCGAGCCTCAATACCTCGAGTCGAATGCATTTTCTGTGAGATGCAAGAATACGGGTTCGGCGATAGTTACTGTGGAGATGATTGCTGGAGGCAACACCCAAGGTACAGCAAACTCAGTTGGAGGTAAGGTCTTCACCAAGAAGTTTGCTCTCGTTGTACGCGACAACTTTGCATCAAATGGTGGTTGGTTGTAAAAAAGATTTAAGGGTATGAAATTGACAAAGATATTTTTAGCTATTTTAGCGATATTTGCTATCTCGTGCGTATCAGAAAGTGGTACTACTGAAGTTCCAAACGGTGGAGGTTCGACCGACACAACGAAATGGGAGGAGGAAGGCTCTATTGTAGGAGTATGGGAGCTAATCAAACTTAATGGTAGCACCAAGGCTAAACCGCGAATCTATATGTCACTCAACGAAGATGGCTCGTTCGACCTCTATCAGCAGGCCGATAAGATCTACTGGGTGTACTATTCAGGAAGATTCTCTTTCGAGAACAATCTCTTGAAGGGTTCCTACTCCGATGGTGTTGAGTGGTCGAGCGAATACACAGTGTCATTTGCAACAGAGCCAACTCGAATACGCCTTGTCTCGAACAAGGAGAAATCTATCTATACTGCTGTAGACGAGATTCCGCAGTGGATTGTGGATGAGGCACGCCAGCCCGAGGTCGAGACAACCATCTCGGCAACTCGTTCGGTGGCTGTAGAGCGATTCTTATAGCACCATTACCACAAAGATAAAGATGGCGAGAATGAGAGTTCTCGCCATCTTTATATTGTAGGTATCTCCTCTTTTAGAATGGAAGGTCCTCGGCACTATCCTGCGGAACATACGATGCTGCAGGCTGTGCTGCAGGCTGTGCCACAGGTTGCGGAGCTGCAACTGGCTGAGCCGATGGCATAGGTTGCGAATAGTCCTGCACAGCGATAGGCGCTGTAGGGGCTTGGTTTGCATCGGCACGGCGTCCGAGCAACTTCATCTCGGTAGCCACAATCTCGGTGGTGTAGCGTTTTTGGTTGTCCTTATCGGTCCACTCACGGGTACGCAACGAACCCTCGATATAGAGCTGGCTGCCCTTGTGAACATACTTATCTACCACATCCGCCAAGCCGCGCCAAAGAGTGACAGTGTGCCACTCGGTAAGCTCCTTAGCCTCGTTGGTCTGCTTGTCGAAATAACGCTCTGTGGTTGCCAAACGAATGCGTGCAACCTTAGCACCCGACTCCAAAGCGCGTACCTCGGGGTCAAGTCCTACATTTCCTACCAAAATTACCTTGTTAATCATATCTTCTCTCTGTTATAACTCTTTAATCAACTCTGTGAATAGGCGAGCCATACGTACTCCCGCCTTCTTACCCTGTATTTGGACATCTTCGTGGTCGCCCTTCTCCTCGCTCAATCCGCAATTGGTGATTACCGATACACCGAAACACGGAACACCCATATGGCGAGCTACGATAACCTCTGGTACGGTGGACATACCCACTGCATCACCTCCGATAGCCTTGAAGTAGCGATACTCCGCTTGAGTCTCGAAGGTTGGACCTGTAGTAGCGACATATACTCCATATTGCAACTTTATCGCCTCGCGTTCGGCAATAGCGGTAGCCCTCGAGCGAATGGCGTGAGCATAGCAGTCGTGCATATCGGGGAAGCGAGGCCCAAACTCCGCCATATTTGGTCCGATAAGTGGATTCGGTAGCAGGTTTATATGGTCGGTGATAATCATCAAATCGCCCACGCAGAACGAGGTGTTGATACCTCCCGCAGCATTCGACACAAAGAGATACTTGATGCCAAGCAACGCCATCACACGAATCGGGAAGGTCACCTGCTTCATTGTATAACCCTCGTAGTAGTGGAAGCGTCCCTGCATCGCTACAACCTTTTTGCCTCCAATCTCACCGAAGATAAGACAACCCTTGTGCCCCTCGACTGTCGATACGGGCATATTCGGAATATCCTTATACTCCAAGCGATACTCCACGTCAATACTCTCGACAAAGCCTCCCAAGCCTGTGCCAAGTACGATACCTACCTCTGGTTGAAAATTGTTTGTTGCTGTGCGAATAGCGTTACAAGCCTCTAATATGCGCTCCATTGTCCCTGTTTTTTATGTCGTTATCAATCTTCGCGAATAACTCCATACGGCTATCACCAATAAAACGCATCGAGATTCGTTCGTAGAATAACTTTTTGCGAATATCCCCCGGAATGGCTGCGCTATGAGCCAACTTTACAGCATCCTTCTCGGTTGTCATAATCACAGCGGTAGGATATTGCTCCAGCAACTTGCTCATCTTGTGCAGGTCGCTCACTCGGTAAGAGTGGTGATCGTCAAGATCCAAGGTTGCCACTACGTTGTATCTTCTCTTGAGTCCTTTGTTGAAAGCCTCGTTATCGCCAATACCAGACATCGCTATAACATCTGCTCCGTGCAGTACTGTACCCTCAACCTCTGCAAAAACCGCGCAAGCAGGCATTGGGAACATGCGCGAAAAGAAGATATTTTGCGATGGCTTGGACACCAGTACCTTGTGCATAACACGCATATCGATAGGCTTCATCTCCTCGGGACACTTTGTTACGATGAAGTAGTGGGCGCGCAGCAACGAGTGTTTGGTGTCGCGCAACTGTCCGTATGGGAGCAAGTGGTCGCGCTCGACAGGACGGTTTGCATCGATAATAACAATGTTTATCAGCGGCTCGACATAGCGATGTTGGAATCCATCGTCCATTATGATAAGGTCGGTCTCGGGGAACTCCTCCTTGATGCGGTGTATGGCGAACGCGCGTTTCTCACATACTACAACAGCCACGTGCGGATATTTGCGCTTTATCTGCAATGGCTCGTCTCCCACTTGACGGTACGAATCCTCGACATTGACAACGCGATAACCTTTGGTTGCACGACCATAGCCACGCGAGAGGACAACCACATTCTTCTCCTGCGAGTAGTATTCCACAAGCATCTCCACCGTAGGGGTTTTGCCTGTTCCGCCCACTGTGATGTTACCTATGCAGATAATCGGGAGATCAAACTTCTCGCTATGAAGGATACCCGCATCGAAAAGAAGATGTCGCAATTTTATTGCGGCACCATAAAATAGCGATGCTATTTTTAGAAACAATTTACTCATCTCTTTCAATGCGTTATATCCCAAATCAAAGGTATAGCAAATTTCTCAATTTTGCTAATTTTTTCGCAAATAATTTACAATTTTTACTACCTTTGCAATGATATATACTCTTTAAGGCGCATTATGGATATAGCACAGCAAAAACGAAAGGAGAATATCGCCGAATACATCTTGTATTTGTGGCAACTCGAGGATCTCTTGCGAGCATTACAGTTCTCGCCCGAGGCGGTATATTCGGTACTTGTAAAGCCCCGAAAACTCGATACTGCTCACGAGCAGATGCTTTTGGCGTGGTATATGGATATAGTCGATCTACTTATGCAGGAGAAGAAGGAGGAGTCGGGTCATCTCAACCACACTCTGCACCTCATCTCCGATCTCCACGATCTTCATCTGCGCCTTATGCAACAGCAGGAGTTGGGCGAGGACTACCGCCATCGCTATGCACTCTTGGCGCAGCATCTACCTGCGCTGCGACAGCGTCTTGGCAAGGAGAGCGATATGAACGACACCGAGTTGTGTTTCCGCGCACTCTATGCCGCTATGCTCTATCGTATTAAAGGGCAGGGAGAAAAGGCTGTGGCCGACACTATAGAGGTGGTTTCGCCAGCGGTAGCACTGCTTACCGACTACTATCACAAGGTCGAGAAGGGTGAGATAGCCCCCTTCAAGGAGTAGCCTAAAACTGAAAATCAGCACGATTTTCGCAAAAAGTTTTGCAAATTCGAAAAAAGGTTGTACCTTTGCACCTCGCATAGGGTAACTATGCACGGAAATAGAGAGTTAAAACAATAAAAATTATACGATTATGGCAATGAAGAGAACTTACCAGCCATCGCGCCGCAAGCGCATCAACAAGCACGGTTTCCGCGCTCGTATGGCTACTGCGAATGGCCGCAAGGTGTTGGCTGCTCGCCGCGCAAAGGGTCGCAAGAAGTTGACTGTT
>JAZOWM010000033.1:0-3172 GCA_045659225.1 Alistipes sp. | reverse complement strand
GGTATGACTCGTGAGGACTTGTTGAAGGGAAACGCAGAGATCGCTGCTGACTTCGGTAAGAACATCAAGCTCTACTGCCCAGATGTAAAGCACATCGTTGTTATCTTCAACCCTGCTGACATCACAGGTCTCATCACCTTGATCTACGCAGGTGTTAAGCCTTCGCAGGTTACTACTTTGGCAGCACACGACTCTACTCGTCTCCGCAGCGAGTTGGCTAAGTACCTCCACGTTTCGGCTGACAAGGTTGTTAACCCACGTACTTATGGTGGTCACGGCGAGCAGATGGCTGTATTCGCTTCGACTACAACTGTTGATGGTACTCCACTTACTGATATCATTGGCACTGACCGTATGCCACAGGCTGATTGGGATGCACTCCGTCAGCGTGTAATCCAGGGTGGTAAGAACATCATCGACCTCCGTGGCCGTTCTTCTTTCCAGAGCCCATCGCTCGTATCTATCCAGATGATTGCAGCTGCAATGGGTGGCGAGGCATTCCGTTGGCCAGCTGGTTGCTATGTAAACAATGGCGAGTTCAACAACATTATGATGGCTATGGAGACTAAGCTCGATGCTAACGGTGTTGAGGTTCTCCCAGTTCATGGTACCGAGGAGGAGCACGCTACTCTCGTAGAGTCGTACAAGCACCTCTGCGCTCTTCGTGATGAGGTTATCGCGATGGGTGTTATTCCTGCAGTAGAGGATTGGCACAAGATCAACCCTAACTTGTAGTAATTTCTTGTGATAAGCCGCAATCTGCGGCACATCGCTAAAAGTAAAGACCTTCGGGCTGTACGCTTAAAGTACTATCCCGAAGGTCTTTCTTTTGCAATGTCCCACATCTAACGACTTCTGACAAGAAATTGAAATTGTTTTTAAGCAGCGTTTGCTGCGTTAAACTTCGGTAGCCGAGTTGCTCACATACGCCCAAGTATGCTGCGCACTCGGCTCCTTGTTTGCCTTGCAACCATCTGCTTAAATTCCGATTTGAATAAATGGAATGAAAAATAGTTCTGATTGGCTCTTTTTGCACCTTACTTGCGGCGTAAATGCTCACATACGCTTAGTATGCTGCGGATTTGCCGCCTAGCTTCGCACAAAAATAGCTCAATCATTGACGATTTTGAATAGAAAAGACCTTTGGGTATATCCCGAAGGTCTTTCTTTTGCGATGCACCACATCTCACGACTTCTGACAAGAAATTGGTTTGTGGTTAATCTCCCTTAACAACCTCTAACAACCTCTAACGACCCTAACGCCTCTAACCGACGCTGCGGAGCGAGAGCAGAGGGCAAACTTGTTTGCACTATGCCGAGCCGCGAGGAGGAAAAGACTGCATAGCAGGCTTAACGACCCTAACTCCGTCGTCTACCCCTGTCGCCTATCCGACTCGTCTACCCCCACACCACCTTGTCGAGTACCTTGTCGTGCTCCTCAACTGGTAGAGATTCAACCACTTGACAAGGGTAGCAGACGCCTATGGTGTAGGCTCTAAAATCGCTGTGTGATAGGTACTTATCGTAGAAGCCTTTGCCTCGGCCGAGGCGTGCGCCACTCGGAGTAAAAGCCACGCCAGGGACAATCATAACATCGATTTCTGCGGGGTTGACTGTTTCAGTTGCGATAGGCTCCATAATGCCGAATGCCCCCTTTTGAACGCCTTCCGAAATGTCGTAGAACTCCATCTCCTCGCCCTCGATGCGAGGCACAACCACACGCTTTGTTTTGGCGAGTTTTGCTATCGTCAAATCGGTCTGAGGCTCATCTCCAAGGGCAACAAATAGTGCTATGGTCGAACTCTGTTCAACCTCCTCCAACTGGTAAATTTTGTCGAAAAGGGCAGTTGAAAGCGATGATTTTTCCTCTTTCGATAGTTTTGCGATTTCGGCTCTAACCATTTGTCGTACAGCCTTTTTGTCGAGTGCGCTCATAAATTATTTATTCTACAACTTAAAAAATCGGTAAAAAGTATTGTTATTCCGCAAACAATTCGTATCTTTGTGATTAGGTACGCGCGTATGTGTGCGTAGTGCGTGGCGTAAGCTGTGCCGTAAATGCGAGTTGTAACAGAAAGAACAAACTTTTCACAAATATACACAAATCTTAAATTTAATTAAAATTATGGGCTGTTTTTTAACTAATTCATCTCTCGGAAGAAAATTGGTGATGAGCATCTCGGGATGTTTCCTTGTGCTTTTCGTTCTCTTCCACATGTCAATGAATATTGTGGCTATCATCTCGGGTGATGCCTACAATATGATTTGCGGATTTTTGGGTGCTAACTGGTATGCATTGGTAGCAACCGTAGTATTGGCAGGTGGCGTATTCGTACACTTTGCTTATGCGTTCTGGCTCACTTTGCAGAACCGTAAGGCTCGTGGTAATGTGCGCTATGCAGTGACTGTTACCGAGAAGGGTGTAGCTTGGGCTTCGAAGAATATGCTCGTTTTGGGCGTAATCGTTATCCTCGGTCTTTTGCTCCACCTCACTCACTTCTGGTCGAAGATGCAGTTGGTAGAGTTGTTGGGTCACCACGAGAATTCGCTCGGACTCGCTCCAACCGATGGCGCTGCTCTTATTCAGTACACATTCTCGAAGTGGTACAATGTAGTGCTCTATCTCGTATGGTTTGCTGCTTTGTGGTTCCACCTCAACCACGGTGTATGGTCGATGTTCCAGACAGTAGGTTTTGCGAACGACACTTGGCTCCCACGCTTGAAGTGTGTAGCTAAGCTCGTTTCGGCAGTTATCTTCCTCGGCTTCGCAGCTGTAGCAGTATGGTTCTATCTTCAGGGTGTTTGCCCATCTTGCCCTTGCTGCCACTAATTGATTTGAAAACAATAAAATAGATATAAAAGATATGGCATTCAAATTAGATTCCAAAATCCCTGCTGGTGAGTTGGCTCAGAAGTGGAGCAACCACAAGGCAGCTATCAAGGTTGTTAGCCCTGCTAACAAGCGTAAGTTGGATATTATCGTAGTAGGTACCGGTCTTGGTGGTGCATCTGCAGCTGCTTCACTCGGTGAGCTTGGCTACAATGTAAAGGTGTTCTGCATCCAGGACTCTCCACGCCGTGCACACTCTATCGCTGCACAGGGTGGTATCAATGCTGCTAAGAACTATCAGAACGATAACGACTCGGTATACCGTCTCTTCTACGATACAAT
>JAZOWM010000032.1:0-2120 GCA_045659225.1 Alistipes sp. | reverse complement strand
CATCATATGCACGATGCCTTCGAAGATACCAAGTGTCGCCGTTACCAAGATAGGAATTACGCAGTCGTCCCAGAAGAATGGAACAAAGGTAAAGGCAATAAGCAGAATGCCCGTAGGGATGCGGCTTGCACGCTTGGTCTCGACAGGCACATCCTTGCCAATCATACCCGATATAAGGTCAATAAAACCACCAGGATAGTGTCCCTCCTCCCACTCGTGCAGGATAAAGAGCAGATTAAATACCATTACAAACTTCTGAATAACCGAAAGATTATCCATTAATGCTCCTGCAAGAAGCAACCCAAGTGAAATCACAGTGTAGATTTCGAGTGCGTAGTTTTTGATAAACTTTTTCATAGCAATATTATTTAGTGGTTTATATTCTTATCTGCGGAGTCGGGCAATGCCGTTTTTAACAGAAAATGCCGTTGCCCCATAATCTGCAAAGCCGTAGCGAGTATCTCGGTTGCGGAAGATAAGCACAGGCGAGAGAATCATAACAACTGCCACCAATGGGAATACCGCCAAAGGTGCCCACCAATAGTAGGTTGGAATGTTGAAATGCTCGGCAATGTAGTAAAGGTAGTATGCACCGAATGGCACCATAGCAAAGAGTGCCGAAGCACAACCCGGGCTGTACCAAGTGTGCAGTTTACGATTTATCACAATGCAGTGAATAAATACTTGGCACATAGTGAAATAGGCGATAAAGATGCCGAGCCACAGCACATTGTGGAAGATAATACCGCAGATGTATAGAGGATATGCCAAAACCACATTTACTATAAATGCACTCAACTCATTAAGCGGATATTTACCAAAGTCTTTTTTCTCGCCCATCAGTCCGATGTTCATCGCCGCAGGAAAACCGCCTGGTAGGACATACTCCTCGAATTCGTGTAGCAGGAGCAACATAAAAAATACCGACATCAGTCGCTGGGTTGGTGCAAGCAGGTCTCCAAATGTTCCCACAAGAATTGCCACAACGGCGAAGATTACACCTCCGACTGCAGGCCAATAACGCATATAACTTCTTAACATAGCTGAACTGTTTTTGTTTATGCAAAGTTCGGTATTTTTGTAGTGTTGGTTATTATCTTACAAAGGCTATTTATTATCTTTTCAATACTTATTCGCGATTTTTGTGGCAGATTACAGCGTTTTATATTATCTTTGTAGTATGACTCAGATAAACAAAATAGCGATAGATACTCTTGCGGAGTTCAATGATGCGACACTTATTTCGCACCCCGATTTTGCCATTAACCGAGGTGTTGAGGTCGCTGCGGCTATTGGGCGAGTAATGAAAAAGGGCGAGCCTTATCGCTTTATGGAGAATCGCATTGTCAGGGTCTTGCGAGGATTTATTAGCCTTTCTATCAATCTCCGTGAGTATAAAATTGCCGAGGGAGAGGCACTATATATAGGGCAAAACTCTGTTGCAGAGATTCTCTACTATGATGTCAATACGGTTGTTGATTTGTTGAGGTTTACACTATCCGCAGAGAATGAAAACATAAAAGAGGAGCACCTCGTTGGCAGAGAAAATGAGCAGTGGATGGAGGAGTATTTTCGGCTGATATACTCTATTTCGGCTATGCAACCATTTGACAGACGAAGCGTTGAACACCTGCTACTCTCTCTGCACTATCGTATTGTAGATAGCTCAGCCAGTAGCCACCATCCAAAAGGACGAAAAGAGGAGTTATTTTGCCTGTTTATTAAGCAACTCAACACGCATAGTGGCAAGCACGACCTTGCTTTCTATGCCGAGCGGATAAATATATCACCTCAATATTTGAGTCGTTTGGTCTTTGAGGCAAGTGGCACATCTGCGAGCAATTGGATCAATCGTGCGATTACCATGCAGGCAAAACTGCTTCTACGCTATTCAGGGCTTACTATTGAGCAGATTGCCGAGGTACTTAATTTCTCAACAACACCATATTTTTGTCGTTTTTTCAAACGCGAAGTTGGCCTAACACCTGCAAAATATCGTACAACTCAAAAATTATAATTGCCGATGTTTGCCCTTGCCGACTGCAACAACTTCTTCGTCTCGTGTGAGCGAGTATTCCGCCCCGACCTTGAGGGGCGGCCTGTCATCGTGCTCTCGAGCA
>JAZOWM010000031.1:0-4081 GCA_045659225.1 Alistipes sp. | reverse complement strand
GAGATATTCTCCTTCGACTGCGAAGAGATGTGTTTCAAATCCTCGACACTATTGAGCGTATTCTCCAAAGGTCGGGTAACATTCTCCTCAATATCGATGGCACTCGCACCCGGATAGGCGGTGATGACCATAATGTTGGTGGTTTCGATATGTGGGAAGAAGTCGATAGGCAACTTCGCCAGCGAAAACACACCAAAAATCGAGATAGCGACAAAGACCAAAATTGTCGTAATCGGATTATTGACTGCTGTTTTATAGATATTCATCGTGAAAATTCTTTAACTATTTAACAACTTCCACCTTTGCGCCATTGGTAAGGGCCATATGTCCCTTGGTAACGACCATCTCGCCACTCTTAACACCCGAGTACAACTCGAACTCGGTATCCAAACGACGGCCAAGCTCAACCTTCGAGTAGCGAACGGTGCTATCCGCAGGGTTGTAAACATATACATAGCGGTCGCCCGAGCCCATCAACTTCTGAACGGCACGATCAGGCACTACCACATTGTTCTTCTTGCCATAAGGGAGTGTTACACGAGCAAACATACCCGGACGAACACGCTCGTTGTTGTTTGGCAACGAAACCTCAACCTGGAAGGTGTGAGTTGCCTGGTCAATAGTAGGGTATACTCGAGCGATTTTGCCCTTGAATACCTCCTCGCCGTAAGCATCGAGGGCAACATATACCTGCATACCCTTCTTAACCTTTGCGAAGTATGGCTCCGATACATTGATCATAATCTTCACTGGCTTAATCTGTGCAATAACCAATACTGGCGAAGCACCGCTATACATATCGCCCTTGTCGTAGTTGCGAGCAGTTACCAAACCTGAGATTGGAGAGATAAGCTTTGTATTCTCCACAAGATTGTTGTATGCGGTCTGAGCAACCTCATACTGCAAACGGCGCGAATCCCACTCCGACTTCGAAGCACCACCGAACTCATAAAGTTCGTTGGTGCGCTCCCACTCCTTCTTTGCGTTATCCAACTGGGCCTTAGCCTGCACTAGTGACGAGTTGTCGAGTGTTACGAGCAACTGCCCCTTCTTCACGCGGTCACCAACATCTACACGAATCTCCTTGATACGCAATGGCTGCTGAGGAGCGATATTGTTCACCACCTGAGCCTCGACAGTACCAGTGAAGTAGCCCTCCTGTGTAACCATACGGCTTGTTACGCTCTGCACCTCAATCTTCGGAAGTGTAACAACAACCTCCTCCTGCTTTGCAGTCTGCTTAGAGCTGCACGATACCATCGCTACGGCTGCAACTGCCAACATCGAATTCAAAAAAATCTTTCTCATAGTTATATCTGTTTTTATGTTTTTCTTGCTATTAGCCATTGGCTTTTTTTATTTGTTGGTATATTTCTCGATATAGTCGTGTTGACTGCGAACCTCGTGGTTGCCAAGAATCTTGTCGAGAGCAATCTTCGACACGAGGAAATTGTAGACTGCACTATTGCGTCCCAACTCAGCCTGAGTGAGAGCCAACTGCGAGTTGTCGATGTCGACCAAGGTTCCGCGACCAACCTCGTAACGCTTAACTGCAATCTCGTAGCCACGCTGTGCCTGACCTACGGTAGCCGCAGCTGCCGAATACTTCTTCACATTGGTCTGCATATTGTTCAACGACTGCACCACAGCCACCTGCAACTGGCGCTCGGCATTCTCGCGCTGAAGCTTCAGGTTCGAGAGGTTGAGGTTCGCCTGCTTGATAGCTGCACGGCGCTGCAATCCTGCGAAGATTGGGATATTCAACTGCACACCTGCATACGAGTATGGGTTCCAAGCCTTACCCTGGAAGAACTTACCATCGTTGCCGAGTGCGGTGTAGAGGTAAGCTGCATTTATCGAGAGGGTAGGCACATTTGCCAACTTTGAGATCTTGAGTGCGCTCTCGAGCATACCCTCCTGAATATCCAACTGCTTCAACGAAGAGTTGTTCGAGAGGTCGAGCTGGTCGAGGGTGTGAGCATAGTTCATCTGCGCCTGGTAGTCATTCAACGAGCCAGCAATATCGATATTCTTCTTTAGGTCGATGCCGAGCAACGCCTTCAACTGCCACAAAGCCAAAACTACGCTATTCTGCGCCTCCACAAGGTTTGGAATAGCATTCTGCACCGATACATTCGATGAGATAAGGTCGTATTCCGACACCGAACCTACATCGTAACGCTTCTGGATATTCTTGTTGTTCTCTACGGCATTGTCGTAAACTCGCTGATAGACCACCAACGACTCCTTTGCCAGGAGTGTCGAGAAGTAAGCCTTCGACACCTGCTCAATCATATCAATCTGAGACGAACGCGCCTTCTCAATTGAGAGTACAACATCGGCAACCGACACCTTCAAACTCTCCCACAACTGTGCATTAACAACAGGCATCGATGCGGTGATACCGCCATTGAACGAGTTGTCGCTACCTACTTTGATAGATTGAGTCTGTCCACCGAGCGACATACTCATAGTCTGCTTCTCGATAACGCGCTGATACTGCGCTGTAGCATCGAAACGAGGATAGAGCGAGGAGTAGGTCTCCTGCTTTGCGTAGCGTTTAATCTCAATCTCCTGTTCTGCCACCTTGATTGTAGGCGACTCGCTCAAAGCAATTTCGAGCGCCTGCTCCAAAGTCAAGACCATTGCCGGCTGCTCCGTGTTCTGAGCTACGGAGGTCATTGTCAAGGCAATAAATCCCAAAAATAAACCCAATTTTTTCATCTTACCAATTATTTATATTTTCTAGTTTTTGTTTGCGGTAATATAAGCATCAATCTGCTCCACACCCTTCAAGGTTGCGATACCTCGGAAGAAGTTCACAACCGTGTATCGAATCGCCTCCTGCTCGGTAATGCCATTAGGCAAGACTAATCGTCCGTGGTTACGCATCAAACCCATCGAAATATAGTAGAACATCGTAATCGAGAGGTCGATATTTACAACCTCCGAAATCAAGCCCTCCTCGACCAAGCGATTCAACTTATCTCGCAACTGCGTCAAGCCGTGGTCACGACTCTCGGTCATAATGCGCTCGTAGAGTTCGGGATAAAACTTCGCCATATTCTCCATAATGCGCTTGCGAGTTGCTCCTCGCTCAGTCATTGCATCGAACATCTCGAACAACATCGGAATACCCGACTGCGATTTCACAACCGACGCTCGTACCTCTTCATTCTCCTTCTCGAAGAGATATTTGATGCTGTGATAGAGCAAATCCTCCTTATCGCCAAACATCTCGTAGAGTGTACGCTTCGAAACTCCTAAATCGCGCGCCAAATCATCTACACGCAATGATTTAACGCCCAACTCAGCAATCATCTCGGCAGCTCGTTTAACTATTTTCTCCTGTTTCGACATACTTTTCGCATATTATCACGGTGCAAAGATAGTAAGAAAAACTCGAAACACCAAAAAAGTTTTCAAGGTTTTTTCTCGCGCGTACCATCCATTTTCTCGCACGATGCGAAAAACGCTGTCTACCGAACCATTTATGATACCAAACGTTCAGTTTGAGAATTTATTGTAAATCAATTCGAAGGAGTATCAAATTTGCCACCTTTTTGCCGCGATTTTGTTTTTAATTTAAAAAAACTCCTATTTTTTTAGTTCTCTCATCTAAAAAAGTAAGGTGTCTATTCCCGAAGGAAAGACACCTCTTTTTGTTGAAAGTCGCAGTGCTACTACTCTGCCTTTGGAGCTGCGTGACGGCGCTCCTTGATGCGAGCCTTCTTACCAGTGAGCTCACGGAAGTAGTAGATACGAGCACGGCGAACAACACCATACTTGTTAACCTCGATCTTGTCGATGTGTGGTGAGTAGAGAGGGAAGATACGCTCAACGCCTACGCCGTTCGAAACCTTACGGATAGTAAACATCTTGGTCTTACCTGTACCCTTGATCTGGATAACTACACCACGGAAGCTCTGCAAACGCTCCTTGCTTCCCTCGATGATACGATAAGTTACGGTGATTGTGTCACCTGCGCTGAACTGAGGGATGTCGGCATCAGTCTTTGTCCACATCTGCTCGTTCACGAGTCTAATTAATGAATCCTTGTTCATTGTTGCAACAAAATTTA
>JAZOWM010000030.1:0-20443 GCA_045659225.1 Alistipes sp. | reverse complement strand
CAAGGAGTTGTCGGTCGAGCAATTCTCGACTAAAATAATCTCAATATCGGAGAGCGATTGCGCAGTAAGCGAATCTATGCAAGCTTGCAGATACTTCTCGGTATTGTGTACCGGAACAATAATAGATACCTTTGGCATAGGTTTTTAGAAGTTTATTTGAGCCGAGTTGGTCATTGTGCCGTACTCGGCTTTAATTTTGATATTGCCTCCCTTGTCACCCGAGCGAACGATGAACGAAGCGATACCAGCGCGGAAAGGTGAAACCTTGTCACCCTCAATTATGGCATCGCCCTCTACCGAGAGACCTACTTCACCTCCTGTGTAGTTGAGTGTGGTCGAGTTCTTGTCTTGCAGACGCACATAGACAAATACCTGGTCGTTCTTGCCGAGCTTGATGCCACAGTCGCCCACTTCGAGAGCAATCTTAGTCTCCTTCTGTGGTGCAAGAACGGTATGGCGTGCCACCTCCTTGCCATTGCGGTAGCCTACGGCAGTGAGGTCGTGGCAGTCGGGCAGTGCCACCTTCTGGAATGTACGCATTGGTGTTGCTGTGGTGTCGAAATGTAACTCGGCAACCTCCTCGCCTCCCGATATAAGTTTTACAACCTCGCAATTCGAGATTATAGCCTTCTCCGTAGGGGAATCTTGGTCGAGATTCGATGCGATATATACCATTGGCTTACCTTCGGGACGTAGCGAACGATAGTAGTAGTAGGCGTGCTTTGGCAAGCGGTCGAGGCTCATAACACCCGAAGCCTCAATCTCGGTGGAGTAGCCACGATTGTAGTCGAACATCACCCAGAATCCATCGCCCATTGCCTTTACCGAGGTGTGGTTGTCGATATGGGCGTGGTTGAGGTTCTCCACCATCTGCACCATTCTTCTCTCGCCGTCCTCGCGGAGTTGGCGCGAGGTGAGTTCAGGCTTCTGTCGCCAGTTGCGGATATATTGAGTCAAGCCGCCATCGTTAGCATAATACTCCCAATCGCCATACTCCGATACGATAAGCGGAACATCGTGCGAGGTCACCTTATTGAAGATGCGGAATTGGCGCGACTCAACATAGATGTCGTAGCCACGCTGCCAACCTGCCGAGTAGCAGTATGGTGCAGGGTACTCCTCGTGTACTATGGCGTGCATCTTGGCGATGAAGTCGGCTGGTTGCTTCGATTCGTTGAGCGATGCCTCCCACGCAAGAATGGAAGGGTGATTGCGGTCACGGCGAATCATCTCGCGAGTCTGCTGGTAGCAAAACTCACGGAAGCGAGGCTCCTTCTTGTTGAAATACTGCCAACCGTAGATGCAGTTCAGAACAAAGAGTCCGAGCGAGTCGCACGCTTTCAAGAAGGCTGTCGATTGCGGGTAGTGCGAGAGGCGCACAAAGTCGAATCCTGCCTCCTTGATGCGCACAGCATCGCGCACCTGTGCATTGTCGCTGAGGGCGTAGCCGATATATGGGTGGCACTGATGACGGTTTACACCACGAAGGAAGGTGCGTTTGCCATTTATGTAGAGCTCTCTATCTCGAACTTCGATACTGCGGATACCAATCTTTCTACTCTCCGCATCCACCTCTTTGCCTCCCACTTCGATAGGGGTTTTCAAGGTGTAGAGCGAGGGGATTTGAGGGGTCCAAAGGCGAGGAGTTGCAACCTTCATCTGTGCCTTAATTGTCTTGCGACCTTTACCTGCAAGTAGCTCCTCGTTGCGACTCTCGGCAACAACCTTGTCGCCATCGAAGAGGCGATTTACTACCGTTACCTTTCGATTGCGCTTGCCATCATTCTCCACCGATACGGCAACATTCACCTCTGCCGATTGCTCACTCACCTTGTCATAGGTTACGAATACGCCACCTTCACCCACTGTGGTGTCGATCATAGGGTGTGTGATTGCCACCTCCCCCTTACGGATAAGCGACACATTGCGGTATAGACCTCCATAGAAGAAGAAATCCAACTTCTTGATTGGTCGAGGTCCCGTGATAGGGTTGTCGTTATTGTCGAGTCGTACGGCTACAATGTTCTTTCCCTTGTGCAGATGTGGTGTAAGGTCGGTTACAACAGGAAGATAACCTCCGAGATGGTGTGTGCAGTGCTTGCCATTCACCCACACATCGGCAACATTCATCGCACCTTCAATATTGAGCCACCACTGTTCGCCGCGTATCTTATCCACCTCAATTTCGTGGCGATACCAGCATATACCTTGCCACTGCTCTATTGGGTAGTACTTCTCGTAGCGAGGAGTGTGGGGTAGGCGTACCTTCTGCCAATCTGAGCAGTCGAGTTTCTCACCCGAATAGTCGGCAGATGCGTCGTTGGCAATTCGGAATAACCAATTGTGGTTTATGCGCTTCTCTTCGGCATTCGCCACAAATGAGAGTAATAAAAGTGTTGCTACAAGTAGTCGTTTCATACTATTTTAGAGTGTTAGAGTTTCGGTTTTAGCGTTAGTGTATTCGATGAGGTCGGCAGGCGAGAGTTGCAACTGCAGGCCGCGCTGTCCGGCGCTTATGTAGATGTAGTCGAACCCCAAGCACGACTCATCTATGAAGGTGGGAAATGGCTTTTTCATACCTATTGGAGTGCAGCCGCCACGAATGTAGCCCGTTGTAGGGAGTAGCTCCTTCATCGGTATAAGGTCACACTTCTTGTTGCCCGACACCTTGGCTGCAATCTTCAAATCGACCTCCTTGTCGCCCTGAATTACGCAAACAAAGTGACCATTGCGGTCGCCCTTCAAGACCAAGGTCTTGTATACGCGCTCTATAGGTTCGCCGAGAGACTCTGCCACGTGGGTTGCTGCGAGGTCGTTCTCGTCCACTTCGTATGGTATCAACTCGTAGGCAATCTTCGCCTTATCGAGCAGTCGAGCCGCATTGGTCTTGTTTATATTTTGCTTTGCCATAATATATCCTTGATGTGCAAAGTTACTAAAATTTGGTTATTTATAATAAAAAAGATAACTTTGTAGAGCGTTTTATAAATGAATCTATATGAAAAGAGTCCTATTTGTAGCCGTACTTCTTGTGTCGGCATTCTCGATTTCGGCTCATAACACCGATTCGGTAGCCCTCGTGACAGCTACTCGCGTGGAGTTGAAACTTTCCAAAGGAGCAGAAGGTTACCGTGTGGAGAGGGTTAATATCTTCTCTTCGCTCCAGACAATATCGGTGATAAAGTATTCGCCCAAAAGATTGGCGACATCGATTGTGTTACCCGAAAAGCTTACTCGCCTTTCGGTAACATCCAAGGAGAATAGTGCGCTGTTCTCGGCAAATGCGGGGTATTGGGACGTAACAATAGACCTCCCTTCGACCTTCCTAAAACTCGAAGGCAAGCATATCTCCAAGACTGCAGAATTCGAGAAAGAGCGTGTTGATGGTGTAGTTTGCCTGGGAAAGAGAAAGGTTGTTATCGACCACTGTAAGGCGGGCGAAGAGTCCTCCTACGATGCCAAGTATAAGAGTATCTTAGCCTCGGGTCCAGTGCTTATTGATGAGGGTAAGAGTGTGGACCACACAGCCTATACTAATACTATGGTCAAGGCTTCGCACGGCAAGGATATTGGCGCGTATTATACCTATATCCGCCGTCACCCTCGTACCGTTGTGGGTACCGACAAGAGGGGTAATGTCTACCTTGTTGTGGTCGATGGACGCTCGAAGGGTAATGCCGAGGGTGTTACTATCGCCGAGTTGACCAAGCTGTGCGAGTGGCTCGGTATGAGCGATGCTATAAATCTCGATGGTGGAAGCTCCTCGACAATGTGGGGTGCTGAGGAGGGGGTAATCAACTACCCTTCTCGCAACAAGAAGTTCGACCACGCGGGTGAGCGTAGGGTATCGAGTGTGTGGATTGTAAAGAGTAAAAAGTAGAATATATGAGACGACTTACATTGTTTGTATTAGCACTCTGCACAGTGGGTGGAGTGTTTGCACAGAGTGCCGATTCGTTGGCTTTTGCTACGGCTCGCCGACATAAGATGAAAGTTAAGGGTGCCGAGATGTACACCATCTCCACCGATATTTTCTCTGCTCCGCAGACAATCTCGGTTGTGAAGTTCCCTCTCAAGGATTTTATCATAAAGCCAAACCTACCCAATCAGGTCGCAACAGCCAGCGATCAAGGTTTGTCGTGCAAGGCAGATTTTGCAATTAACGCCTGCTTTTGGGCGATGTCAAAAGGCGTTCCTACAACCTACATAAAGGTTGATGGTGTAGCTCTTTCAGCATCGCATAGAGCGGGCCTTCCGCGTGTGAATGGATTGCTGTTGATGCACGGTGATCGTCTCGAGGTGGTGCCGTCTACCGATATGCCCGAGTATGACGGCTTGGTCGAGGATTGTGCCAATGTGATAGCTTGCGGTCCAGTTCTAATTGACAATGGTAAGCGAGTATCCTACACTCATATTACCACCTCGCAAGAGCCGTCTATGAAGAAAAAAATTCCATTCTACATTCGCCGTCACCCGCGTAGTGCGGTGGGTTGCAATGACAATGGAGATATATTCCTTGTTGTGGTTGATGGTCGCGCCAAGGGATATGCTCACGGTGTAACCATCGAAGAGCTAACCGACATATGCTCGTGGCTTGGTATGACCGAGGCGTTGAACCTCGATGGTGGAGGCTCTTCTACATTGTGGAGCAAGAAGCATGGAGTTATAAATCACCCCTCCGACAATAAGATGTTCGACCACGAAGGTGAGCGCAAGGTGATGAGTACACTCGTCGTAAAGCGTAAGAAATAGCTCTTGCTATACAAATTCCAAAATGTAAGGGTACCCACGATAGAATGGGTACCCTCATCTTTTTGGTTGCGAAGGATTAACCTCGGTTAGAATCGCTTCAAAATAGCGTATATCTCGAAGGTAAAACCTGCCACCACGAGGATTGGGGCGAGGGTTATTCTGCGCCACGAGAAGATATCGTACGAAAACTCCTCGGGAGTAGCAACCGTACCTCCTGCCATCAATACAAATCCCAAAACTATCAAGACCACACCCACCAGCAACAATAGATAGTTGCGCATTGTAAGGGGCATTGCCTTATCGTTTTTATCCTCAACTTTCTTCCACCAATTTTTCATATCTTTTGTTTTTGTTCTCTTATTGCTCGTTGTGCTGAAAATCGTTCCGGTTGACTCTTTTTCCACCGCCCTTCGGTAGCAAAATTCCTCACATAGGCTTCTATGCTGCGGATTTGGCTCCTCGCTTGGCGAAAAAATAGCCTAACCGCCTCCGATTTCACCCTCTGGGAAAAATCCCTAAATTCTCTAACGCCCCTAATAAAGATAAATCTTATGTGACTTCATATTTACAAAACGATTCACCACTGGCAAGGTGCAAACCACGGCAACGCCAACGCCAAGAAGAACCATTGTTGCAGCCAATATACCCATCTTCTCCCAGTGAGGGAAGATTCCGATGCCTGGTACTACACGGTCGAGAGTATAGAGTGCACCGCCAAATAGCAGAGATGCCAAGACTCCAGCCAACAACCCTTGCAAGGCACTGCGACCCACGAATGGGCGCATAATGAACCACTTGGTGGCTCCTACAGCCTTCAGGGTGTTGATAAGTTCGCGCTGCGAATAGACCGCAAGGCGCACCGTATTATTTAGGAGTACCACAGCAACGACAAGCAGTGCTCCACCGAAAATCACCATTATAAGTTGCAAGATATCGAGTGTGGAGTGCATCTCCTCGATAAGATTCTGAGGATAGGTCACAAACGATACCCCCTCGATTTTTTTCGCCTGCTCGGCAAATGCTTCGAGCCCCTCCTTGTTTGAAGAGAGTGCCGAAAGAGTGACATCGTATGAGTCTGGCAGCGGGTTTTCGCCCAAAATACCCTGAATATCCACGGCAAACACGCGTTTGAACTCTTCGTCCTCCATCTTCTCCTCCTTCGATACAAATTTCAGCGATGCCACCATATCGCTCTCGGCGAGGCGTACTGCCACAGTGTCGCGTTCGGCTTGGCTCAAACCATCTTTCAACTCCACAATCATCGTCACGCTCTCGCGCATACGCTTGGTGGTCGAAAAGAGGTTGGCAATGGTAAAACCTACCGCTCCGAGAAGGAACAGCACGAGCGTCATACTAACTGTAGATGTGGCGTAGGAGAAGCGAACTCTACGCGATATGTTTCTTTGTGCAGAAGCCATTATTCTTGTTAAGTGCAGTTATTACGAGTGCGAAGATAATCAAAATTGAGCAAATAAGAGTTATTGTCGTTGCCAAATTCCAATTTGGAGCACGGAAACGCCACTCTACGGTGTGCTCTCCCTCGGGTAGAACCATTGCGCGAAGTAGGTAGTCGGCACGGAACGAGTCGCAAGGTTCGCCATCGAGATAGGCTTGCCAACCCTTGTCGTAGTAGACCTCCGAAAATAATGCCACACCCTTGCCACCTGTGAGGGTGTAGTTATAGACAAGGCGATTTGGTCGGTACTCCACCAACTCTATTGCACCCTTGCCCTCGATTTGAGGTCGCGGTGCGCCAGCCTCGGCCACGGCGGTGGTTTTGAGGTCGATCTTTCCCAAAGTCATTAACTCCTCCTCGGCACTCTCCACGATGTCGATATGTTGAACAAACCAAGCAGCTCCATTCTGGGATTTGCGATTCACAACCTCGCCTTCGCGTGTGATGATATATTTGGTGTTGAGCATATCGAGTACACCCTCGTTCAAGTCGTTGAGGTAGTAGTCGATAATATCCTGGTAGCGTCCCATTTTTGCACCGTGATAACCTCCTACCGAGCGGTGGAACATAGAGGTTGTAGCATCGTTAAATGGTGATACCGAGAGATTTAATACTCTATAGCCAAGCTCTTTATCTGCCATAATCATCTTGTCGGCAGCGGAGGGCTTAATCTCCGTATTACGCTTTGCTACGAAAGTTTCGTAAGGGAGATAGCGCAGATTGATAGGCAAAATATCCACCACAATCAACACTGCCAAACCGCACAATGCCCATTTGCGCCACTTTGTGCCAATTCGCAGTGCCCCCAAAAGAAGAAGAGCTGACACAACGATAAAAGCAAATGAACGCCAAGCGTCAGCCGCAAGAATCGAGGCACGCTCTATAGCCATAGCCTCGGAAGAGCGGTAGCCGAGTTCGGTGTGCATACCCTTGGCAATGTAGGCCTCTCCGCCCTCCATACCTCCGAGCATATAGCGGAACTGCTCGCTCATCATCTCGCCATCGGCCTCGCGACCAAAATCGAACATCGCCGAGCCTGCAACCGCAAAAATCAGACACAAGCCAGCTGTAACACCTGCGGCAATGGCAATTTTACGAGTGAGCAACCTCTTATCCTCCCACTTTTGCCACATCTGCCACAATGCCATACCTGCCAATAGGGGTGCACTCCACTCTACAACAACCAAGGCTGTAGATACGGCACGGAACTTATTATAGAGAGGCAAGTAGTTGAAGCATAACTCCGTAAACCACATTGCGTGGTAGCCCCAAGCCATAAAAATTGCTAAAATTGTAGCCGCCAAAATCCACCAACGATTGCGGTTCTCGGCAAGCATAAGTCCGAGCAGAGCAAGGAAAATCACAATAGCTCCGATATAGGTTGGTCCTGCTGTGTAGGGCTGTTCTCCCCAGTAGGTCGGTAGCTGTTGTGCTACGCGTTTATCCAAGCCAATCTCATTGAGGGTTGTAGCAACCTCTCCGTTACGCGAGAATGTTGCACCCGAGTCGCCACCCATAAAGTCGGGAATAAGCATATTCCAACTCTCGCCCACGCCATAGCTCCACGCTGTAGCGTAGTCGATGTCGAGTCCCTTGCGCTCGCCATCTACTGCCAATGCACTTCCACCACGTGTGGTGTCGGAGGTGTGTTGCATAGTGTAGTAGAGCGGTGCAAAGTTTGCTCCAAGAGCCAACATCGCTGCTGCAGCCAACACCGCAGTGCGCTTTGCAATATCCTTGTATCGCTTCTCCTTGATGGCGTAGACCAACTCCGAGACGAAGAGCGCCACTGCTGCCACGACAAAATAGTATGTAATCTGAGGGTGGTTAGCTCCCACCTCCAACGAGGCGAAAAGTGCAGTCAGAGCGCCTCCGAGCCACATATTCTCTCGCAAGGTGTAGTGAATAGCTCCCAACATAACTGGGGCATAAACCAATGCCCACATCTTGGTGATGTGACCTGCACCGATAATCAGGAAGAAGTAGGTCGAAAGACCGTATGCCAAGCCCACAATCAAGCCTACCCACGCCGACATTCCCATCAGCAGAGCCATTGCAAAGGCGGACAACATTGCAAAAAACACCATCGAGGCGGGTGCCGTAAAGAGCGACTGCACCCAATCGAAGGTACGCTTGATGATTTGTGACGGATATTTGATGTTGATTTGGTATGCCGGCATACCCGAGAACATCGCACCAGTCCATTGTGGGTCCTCGTCAAAATCGGCTCTACACTCACGAATATCGCGCGACATACCATCGAATTGGCGAATGTCGTGTTGAGGTAGTACCTTGCCCTCCAACTGAGGAGCAAAACCGATGACCGATACTACTCCAAAGACCAAAATTGCCACTATCGTTGGCAACGATTTCTGCAATATATTTTTGATTTTTTCCATACTTTGCGCACAAATAACGCTCAAAGTTAGAAAAAATTTCCCTTTTTGGGGCAATTCTCCCGAAAAATAACTACCTTTGTTCGGATATAGGACTATTATGACTACAACATTGGACCAAATTCGTCGCCCCTTGGGTGATAAAATCGAGGAGTTTAACGCCTTTGTTCGCAAGAATTTCAGCGAGACCGAGGGTACACTCATAGGCGATATGCTCGAATATGTCCTCTCTTCACGAGGCAAGGGCTTGCGCCCTGTGGTGGTGATGCTTGCAGCGGGAGCAACCTCGGCTACGGGCAACTTCGGCAAGCGCACAATGTTGGCAGCGATGTTGGTAGAGATGATTCACGTTGCTTCGCTCATTCATGATGATGTGATTGATGAGTCAAACCTCCGCCGAGGTCGTGCTTCGGTGAATGCTCGTTGGCAGTCGCGCAATGCAGTGCTTATTGGCGATTATATCCTTGCTCGCAATATGAATATCGGCTTGCAAAGTGGTCAGTACGACCTACTTACGCATATTATCGGAGCAATGTCCACACTCTGCGAGGGAGAGCTTAGGCAGAGCGACCACGCCCCGAAGATGGATACCTCACGAGAAAATTACCTCGACATAATTTACAAAAAGACCGCCTCACTCTTTTCGGTGTGTGGCTCAGTGGGTGCAATTTCGGTGGGTGCTTCGGCAGACAAAGTTTCGGCAATGCGTACCTTCGGAAATATGCTCGGAATGGCATTCCAAATCGTGGGCGATATTCTCGATTATGGGCCAAACAACAACACGGGTAAACCTGCGGCAAACGACCTTCGTGAGCGTAAGATAACACTTCCGCTGATTGAGGTTTTGGAGCGAGTGTCGGAGGAGGAGAAGGCGGAGATTATGCGTCATTTGCCACTCTGCGCCGAGAGCGAGGAGAGTGTGGTATACATTCAAGGTAAGGTAGAGGAATACAATGGCGTAGAACTTGCCCGTGAAACAGTACAGGCCTATTTGCAACGAGCAATGTCGGCACTCTCGGTATGCGAGGAGAGTGAGTGCCGAACAGCCTTGCTTGCCTTATGCGAGTATGTAGTCGAGCGTGACAGATAAAACCTAGAAATACAATTTTTAATTCTTAATTTTTAATTTCAAATTTTATGACACAAAAACAAAATTCGAATGTGCCGGCGATTATCGTGTGCATCTTGCTCTTCGGTATGGTTTCGTTCGTCACAAACTTGGCTTCGCCAATGGGTGAGGTGTTGAAGTATTATCTTGCAGGTCAGGAGATTACAATTCCTAACTGGATGGCAACCCTCGGTGTATTGTGTAACTTTATTGCATACGCTGTTATGGGTATTCCAGCAGGTAACCTCTTGCAGAAGAAGGGCTACAAGTTCACCGCTTTGGCTGCTGTGTTGGTAGGCTTCACTGGCGTAGGTATCCAGACTATCGCAGGCGTGTTGACTGGTATGACCGCATTCACAGTTTACCTCCTTGGAGCATTTGTTGGTGGTTTCTCGATGTGTATGCTCAACATCGTAGTTAACCCTATGTTGAACAAGCTCGGTGGCGGTGGTAACCGTGGCAATCAGCTCGTTCAGGTGGGTGGTTCGTTCAACTCGTTGATGGGTACTGCTGTAATCTTCTTGACAGGTGTATTCGTTCCCGAGATCGCAAAGGCTCACATCAGCCAGGTATTCCCATTGATGTACCTCGCATTGGCAATCTTCGCAGCTGCATTTGTGGTTATCCTTTTCACTAAGATTCCTGAGAATCCTGCAGTTGAGGCTAAGACAGAGGAGAAGTCGCAGTATGGCCCAATGTCGTTCCGTCACTTCGTGCTTGGTGCAGTTGCTATCTTTATCTATGTAGGTGTTGAGGTAGGTATTCCAAATGTATTGCAGAAGTGGTTGCAGAATGGCGGTTTGAGCGTTGCTGAGGGTGCTGAGGCTATCGCAGGAACAGTTACCGCTACCTACTGGTTGCTTATGCTCGTAGGTCGTTTGGCAGGTGCTGCTCTCGGCGCAAAGGTTTCGGCTAAGAATATGCTCGTAGCAGTTTCGGGTGTAGGTTTGGCTCTCGTTTTGGGCGCTATGTTCCTCTCGCCAGAGAATGTTGTGAATCTCCCAGTATTCAAGGGTACAGCAGGCTTCGGCTTGGCTGAGGTTCCAGTAAATGCTGCATTGCTCGTTCGTTGCGGTCTTTGCACTGCTGTAATGTGGGGCGGTATCTTCAACCTCGCAGTTGAGGGACTCGGCAAGTACACCGAGAAGGGTGCTGGTATCTTTATGGCAATGGTTTGCGGTGGTGGTATACTCCCATTCCTCCAGAATGCAGTTGTTGACTGGACAAATGGTGGCTACCTCACAAGCTACTGGGTAATCGTTGCTGGTCTTGCATTCCTCCTCTACTATGCATTGGTAGGTTCTAAGAATGTAAATAAGGACATCCCAACAGAGTAAAAATCATTCTGATTGGTGAATTTTTCACCAGAACTTCAATAGCCCGATTGCTCACATACGCTTTAGTATGCTGCGCATCGGGCTTTTTATTTGGCAAAAAATTCCCTCAATCATCTCTGATTTTTGGTTGTTCTTTGTTTCTCTCATCTGCTTAAAATCAAAATTCGCATAGTAATGGAAAGCTAAAGGCCAATGGCTAATAGCTAATAGCAAGAATGCTCCTCGGGCTGTACGCTTTGTACTATCCCGAGGACTTCTCTTTTGCGATGTACCGCATCTCACGACTTCTGACAAGAAATAAAAATCATTCTGATTGGTGAATTTTTCACCAGAACTTCAATAGCCCGATTGCTCACATACGCTTTAGTATGCTGCGCATCGGGCTTTTTGTTTGGCAAAAAATTCCCTCAATCATCTCTGATTTTGTGGGTCTGAGAAGTGTTCCCATTGATTCAAAAGATATAAAAAACTAAAAGTTTTCCGCTTTCCGCTTTCAGTTTTCAGTTTTTATTTGTAACTTTGCGCCAATAGGAATAGTGAACTTAAAAAAGAATGCCGAAGTTGTATGGTGAAAAAGCACCTGCGAGAAAGCCTAATTGGTTGAAAATCAGACTCCACAGAAGTGATACTTTTGCGGAAGTGGCTCGCATAGTGCAAGAACACTCTCTCCATACGATTTGCAGCAGCGGACGATGCCCAAATAAGGCGGAATGTTGGAGTAAACGAACCGCTACGTTTATGATTTTGGGCGATGTTTGTACCCGAGGTTGTCGTTTTTGCGCAACCAAAACAGGCAAGCCGTTGCCTCCAAATCCGGTAGAGCCACAGCAGGTGGCAGAGAGTGTGAACCTTATGGGACTTAGGCACGTTGTCGTAACTTCTGTTACTCGCGATGACTTGGCTGATGGTGGTGCAGCGCATTGGGCACAGACCGTTGAGGCTATCAAAGCGAAGAATCCAAACGCAACAATTGAGCTTCTTATTCCTGATTTCGATGCAGAGCCTGCCTCATTGGAGGTGGTGATGGCATCGATGCCCGATATTATTGGGCACAACATCGAGACTGTGGAGCGTCTTACACCTGTTGTTCGCGCTAAAGCGACCTATCGTACATCGTTAGCGGCACTGCGCTATATGAGCGAGAGGGGTGTAACGACCAAAAGCGGATTGATGGTAGGACTTGGCGAGAGCGAAGAGGAGGTTTTGAAGACCTTGCGCGACCTGCGCGATGTGGGCGTGAAGGTTGTAACCCTCGGACAGTATCTTCGACCATCGGAGGAGCAGGTTCCTGTTGCGGAATACATCACCCCCGAGACTTTCGAACGATACCGCCAATTAGCTCTCGAAATGGGCTTCGACTACTGTGCAAGCGGTCCATTGGTGCGTTCATCGTACCTCGCTGACGAGGCTATCTCCTCCATCAAAGCGGCACGATAAGTGTTGCTTCAATCTCGATTTTTGTAAGAGTATTATTTAGAATTCTGCATTTTGCATTTTGAATTCTGAATTTATAAAGCGTATGCGTGTCGACTGCAAATGGGTAGGGCGTATGCCTTACAAGGAGTGCTGGGAGTATCAGCAGGAGCTCTTCAATGAACTGCTCGCAAAGCAGGGAGATGGAGGAGACTTTGCAGGCACGATAATATTCGTGGAGCACCCTGCGGTCTATACGCTTGGTAAGAGTGGCAATATGAGCAATATGCTTATCAGCGAGGAGTATTTGAAATCCCTTGGTGCCGAGTTTTACCATATTGATCGCGGTGGCGATATAACCTTCCACGGTGAAGGGCAGGTGGTATGCTATCCGATTCTCGACCTCGAGAAGTTTGGTATAGGGTTACGCCGCTACATTGAAATTTTGGAGCAGAGTATCATCGAAACGGGTGCCGAATATGGCATCGAGGGTCGCCGCTTGGAGGGAGCTACGGGAGTTTGGCTCTGCGATGAGGTGGAGTTGCCGAACGGTGAGAAGGCGCAACGCAACTGGCGAAAGATTTGCGCTATCGGAGTCAAGGCATCGCGCTTTGTGACGATGCACGGGTTGGCACTGAACGCCTCGACCGATTTGAAGTGGTTTACGATGATTAACCCGTGTGGCTTTGTGGATAAGGGCGTAACCTCCATCTCGAAGGAGTTGGGACGTGAGGTGTCGTTCGAGGAGTCAAGCAAGCTATTGTGCGAGAAGTTGTTAAAGAACTTCAATGTAGAACGCATTTAACAAAGCTAATGGCTAACGGCTAATGGCTTATTAAAAGAAGAAAAAATTGAAAAAATATATAATAATAAAAATTAACGAGTATGCCTATTCAGAAAAGGTGGGTAGTCAAACCACAGGGCAACTCTTTGACAGTAGACCATATTGCTACTTCACTGAGAATCCCAACGGTTTTGGCGAACCTATTAGTACAAAGAGGCATAGACACAGTAGACAAAGCGAAGAGATTTTTCAATCCTCGACTCGAAGATCTGCACAATCCATTCCTGATGAAGGATATGGAGCGCGCGGTGGAGCGTTTGGAGGAGGCGATTGCCAAGAACCAGAGGATTATGGTTTATGGCGATTACGATGTGGATGGCACCACTGCCGTTGCGCTCGTATATAAATTTCTCCGTCACATCGGACACAACAATCTGATGTTCTACATCCCCGATCGTTATACCGAGGGTTATGGTATTTCGAAGAGGGGTATCGACATTGCCGCAAAGAAGGGAGTGAAGTTGATTATCGCTCTCGATTGTGGTATTAAGGCTGTCGAGAAGGTGGACTATGCAACACAGCGAGGAGTAGATTTTATTATCTGCGACCATCATCTTCCGGCCGAGGAGATTCCTCGTGCCGTAGCAGTTCTCGATCCAAAGCGCACCGACTGCAACTATCCATTCGATGAGTTGTCGGGTTGTGGCGTGGGCTTTAAGTTGGTACAGGCGTATGCCCAGAAGCACAACATTCCGTTCAGCGAAATTGAGTCGTTCCTCGACCTTTTGGTCGTAAGTATCGCCTCCGATATTGTTGCGCTGACCGATGAAAACCGTATTTTGGCGCACTATGGACTGAAGATTTTGAACGCTTCGCCATCGGAGGGACTCTCTTCGATTATACGCATTTGCGGCTTGGAGGAGCAGAACATAACCATTGACGATATCGTCTTCAAAATTGGACCGCGCATCAATGCTGCGGGACGTATGCGTATGGACGAGTATCCCGAGGATTCGGTTCCTTCGGGAGGCTATGCGGCTGTGAAGTTGCTCGTAGAGGGTAACGAGGAGGCTGCGCGCGAGTTGGGAGAGGGTATCGACAACTACAATCAGGACCGCAAGAAGGAGGATCGCTCGGTGACAATCGAGGCGCACGAATTTGTGGAGAATAATCCGCAACTAAAGGCGCAGAAGAGTATTGTGATATACAATCCGAGCTGGATGAAGGGTATCGTAGGTATCGTGGCATCGCGCCTTATCGAGACATACTACCGCCCAACAGTTGTCCTCACTCAGAGCAATGGCTTTGTTACGGGTTCGGCACGTTCGATTGCTGGCTTCGATCTCTATCAAGCTGTTGAGTCGTGTTCGGATTTGCTCGAGAACTTCGGAGGACATATGTATGCTGCAGGTCTAACTATGAAGCCTGAGAATGTGGAGGAGTTCAAGCGCCGCTTCAATAAATTCGTAGAGGAGAATATCGATCCAAAGAGCCTTATTCCACAGGTGGAGATCGATAGTATGCTCTCTTTTGCAGATATCACGCCAAACTTCTTCAACGAGTTGAATCGTATTCAGCCATTTGGTCCGGGCAACAATCTCCCGATTTTTGCTTCGGAGCAGTGCGTGAATAATGGTGATGCGAAGTTGGTGGGAGCCGATGCAGAGCACTTGCGTATGGACTTGACACAGCGTTCAGCTCCATCTGCGCGTATGCAGACCATCGCCTTCCAGCAGCCTACCTACTACGAGTGGGTGCGTGCTGGTCGCCCGATCGATATTTGCTATCAGATTGTGGAGAATAACTATCGTGGTAAGGCTTCGTTGCAGTTGCGTATCAAGGATATTAAAAATTAAAATATTCCTATAGTTAGAAGATGAGAGAGTGTCTAAAGATAGGCACTCTCTCGTTTATTTAAAGTGGTTTAATATCTATTTTTTGGGTGAGAGAACGATGTATGGCACAATCATCTCCTCCATCGAGATACCACCGTGCTGGAAGGTGTTGCGGTAGTAGCGGATATGACGATTCGCATCGTTGTTATAGACGAGGAAGTCGTTGTTGTAGGCGAAGATATAGCTCGAGGAGAGGTTTGATGCAGGGAGTTGCACCTCCTCGGGTTTGGTAATCTCGAAGACCTCCTTGCGGTTGTAGGCGAGGTTACGACCAGTCTTGTAGCGCAGGTTCGCCGATGTTTCGCGGTCGCCCGTAACCTTCACAGGGTTATCCACACGGACTGTTCCGTGGTCGGAAGTTATGACCACCGTATGACCACGCTCCGAGAGTAGCTTCAGCAGGGTGAAGAGCTCCGAATGTTCGAACCACGAGCGCGTGAGCGAGCGGAACGAGGCATCGTCCTCGGTGAGTTGGCGGATAATCTCGGTCTCGGTACGAGCGTGCGAGAGGATATCCAAAAAGTTGTAGACAATAACTGAGAAGTCTGCTTCGTAGATGCGGTGAATATTGTCAATCAACTTGCGTCCCGCCTCGGGGCGTACGAGCTTATCGAATGACCACTTGTAGCGTTTACCCGATTGGGCAATCTGTCGCGCGAGGAACTCCTCCTCATACTGATTCTTACCACCCTCCTCGTTGTCGTTGAGCCACTTGTTGGGCATCAGCTTATCTATGGCGAGCGGCATTAAGCCTGCGAAAATGGCATTTCGAGCATACTGCGTAGCTGTAGGAAGTATGGCGCAATAGAAATCATCGACAGCTATATCGAAATAGCCTCGTAACATACCACTTATGGCACGCCACTGGTCGTAGCGGAAGTTGTCGATAAGGAGCAGTGTCGTCTTCGAATTTTCGTCCACAACAGGGAAAATCTTGCTGCGCATTAGGGTGTGCGACATCACAGGAGTATCCTCCTCACGAGAGTTTATCCACTCCTTGTAGTTGTTGCATACAAAGCGACCAAAGATGCGGTTTGCCTCCGTTTTTTGGTATTGCAAAATCTCGCGAATCGACTCATCTCCGCCCGAGAGTTCGATGTCCCAATTCACGAGTTTGCGATAGATTGCTGCCCACTGCTGGAAGGTCGAAGCGTTCTGCATCGATACAGCAATGCGACCAAACTCGGCACGATAGTCGGCAGTGGTCTGCTCGGTCACAAGTTGTTGGGAGTGAACGTGCTTCTTGATGAGCGGCAACATCTGCGAAGGGTTTACCGGCTTTACGATATAGTCGGCAATCTTCGAGCCGATAGCCTTATCCATAATATCCTCCTCCTCGCTCTTTGTGACCATAATAATAGGTGTAGTGGGGCGAATATCTTTGATAAGAGGCAAGGTTTCGAGTCCGGTCATACCTAGCATCATTTCATCGAGTATAATAACATCGTAGGCAACCTCCGATGCCATATCTATAGCATCGTAGCCATTGTTGCAGGTTGCCACCTCGTAGCCCTTCGATTGAAGAAGCATAATGTGGGGTTTGAGCAACTCAATTTCGTCATCTACCCAAAGAATCTTTACCATAAATTACCTATTTTTTGCTGCGAACACATTGCGTATTGTTGGGTATGTCGAGCGTAGGTTCTCCTCCACCTCCTCGGGTGAGCACCACTTTGCGGCGGCTATATCCTCCTCCTTCTGTGGTTTTGTGGAGCAGCTATCTGCCGTGCAGAGATACCACGAGGTACGCTCCAACTCCCATACTCCATAAACGCCATAGGCGTGCATTGTATTGCACAAAAATCGAACAATTTTTGCTCCTGTAACACCTGTCTCTTCGGTAATCTCGCGTACGGCGCACACCTCGGCATTCTCGCCTGCGTCAATATGCCCCTTGGGTAGATCCCAATGGCGATAGCAGTAAATCATCAAGGTCTCCCCCTTTTCGTTTTCGACCAAGCCTCCTGCCGCCTCCACATACTTGAACTCGCTGAAGAACTGCTCGATATAGGGCTCAATCATCGAATCGAGAACCACGATAGTGTTGGTAGTTTCGAAAATTTTGAGTACATTCGCCCTTGAAAGTTCGGACGAGGGCATACGATAGTAGTCGCTTATATCTACGGGTGAGTCGGTCAGAATAAGTGCTTTGTGTGCAAAATATATCTCGGTACGCATCTTCATTACTAAATTTGTGGGACACAAAGATAGAAAAATTAACTAAAATATGAGTATGAAAAAACTATTTATTGTTATGGCATTTTCACTTTTAGGCTTTGTGGGGTGTAATACTGCCCCTGCGCCTCTCGAAATCGACAATGCATTGACCGCCGAGGAGATTGCTGCCGCACGCCTCACCCCCGAGGTGATGTGGAAGATGAGTCGCATAGGCTCGCACGCTCTCTCGCCCGATGGAAAGAGTCTGCTCTATACGCTTACACGCTATAATATGGCAGAGAATAGGGGTATCTCGGTCATCGTAAGTCGCAACCTCGAGACAGGCGAGGAGGTGGAACTTACCGACCTCTCGGCAACATCGGTTTCGCCAGTATGGAGTGCAGACGGAAAGGATATTTGGTTTGCCACTACCCGCAGTGGCAATATGCAGTTGTGGAAGATGCAGGCGGATGGCTCACAGCCTAAGCAGGTATCGAACATCGAGGGTGGTATCGAGGGCTTTGGAATTGCACCTAACGAGGAGCGACTCTACTACACAAAGTTTGTCCACGCCAAGAAAGTCAACTCGGCAGATGTCTACTCCGATATGGCAAAGTCGAAGGCTCGTATCTATGATGATTTGATGGTGCGCCACTGGGACTATTGGGATAAGGGAGAATATCTCCACATCTTTGTTGCCGATTTGTTGGCAAATGGCGTGGGAACAGGCAAGGATATCATCGGCGAGACGGCGGATTGGGATGCGCCACTTGCGCCATACTTCGACCACGCCGAGATTGCTTGGCACCCTAACAGCGAGTTACTCGCCTATACGTGCAAACCATTGACTGGTACGGAGTATGCCGTTTCGACCGACTCCGACATCTTTATCAAAGATGTTTTATATGAAATACCTGGACCTACTCTTCAAATGACCAAAGGTCATAAAGAGTTTGCCTTCGTGGGCTACGACAAATACCCTGTATACTCGCCAAGTGGCGATAAAATCGCTTGGTGTTCGCAGGAGCGCCCAGGCAACGAGGCTGATAAGGCTCGACTTATGGTTTACGACAACGAAGGAATAAAGTACCTGACCAAGAACTTTGATTATAACGCCTCGAATGTGGTATGGGCAGACGAGGAGACCATCTACTTCATCGCTCCAATCGAGGCTACACACCAGATTTGTCGAGTGAAGGCTGATGGTACGGGCGAGGTTGAGGTTATTACAAAGGGCGACCACGACATCACCTCGTTTGAGATTAGGGGAGGTCGTTGTGTCGGCTCGGTGATGACCATTTCGATGGCTTCGGAGCTCTTTGAGTTCGACCTTTCGACAGGTGCAATGACCAAACTCACCGCTGTGAACGATTTTGTATATGACCATATCAAGATGGGCGAGGTGCAGAAGCGCTGGGTTAAGACTACTGATGGTAAGAAGATGCTCACTTGGGTAATTCTTCCGCCAGACTTCGATGCTTCCAAGAAGTACCCGACCTTACTCTATTGTCAGGGCGGTCCGCAGAGTGTAGTGTCGCAGTTCTGGAGTTACCGCTGGAATTTCCAGTTGATGGCGGCGCAGGGTTATGTCGTTGTGGCACCTAACCGCCGTGGTTTGCCTTCGTTCGGTCAGGAGTGGCTAGATCAGATTTCTGGCGACTATTCGGGACAAAATATTCGTGATTACCTCGCTGCAATAGATGATGTGGCGAAGGAGAAGTGGTGCGACAAGGAGCATTTGGGCTGTGTGGGTGCTTCGTATGGCGGCTACTCGGCATTCTACCTCGCAGGTCATCACGACAAGCGATTCAAGGCGTTTATCGCCCATTGCGGAATATTCAACTTTGAGTCGATGTATGGCGAGACCGAGGAGTTGTTCTTCCTCAACAACGATTATGGAGGTCCATATTGGGATAAGAAGAATAAGACAGCAATGCGTTCTTACGCCAACTCGCCACACAAGGCGGTGGATAAGTGGGATACTCCAATCTTGATTATCACGGGCGAGCGCGACTATCGAATCCCTTATACACAGTCGCTCCAGGCATTTACGGCAGCGCGAGTTCGCGGCATACCTTCGCGTTTGGTATCGTTCGAGGATGAGGCTCACCAGGTATTCAAACCGCAGAACTCGTTGGTTTGGAATAGAGAGTTCTTCGGGTGGCTCGATAAGTATCTTAAGTAGTAAAAAGTATGGTCGGCAATTCGCCGACCATACTTTTTTATCTCTCAGGCTTTGTCGCCTCGCGGAGCCAAGCCAAATCCTCTGCGGTCATATCGTAGACCGAGGCAGTGCGATAGACTCCACCCCAAGCGGTGAGGTGGTCGTTTATGCTACCGCGCTTGTTGGGAAGGGTGCGATATTTGCTCCAAATAGATGGGAATACAGCCTCGCTCTTCGAGCCGATAGGACGTTCCAAGCCGTGCCAAACATTGCGACCTTCGTAGGCGAAACCTTGTGTGCCATTGCACCACATCAACTCTGCAATCTCGCGCCACAATGGCTCGTTGTCTACTCTTGCCAACCACATATATTCGCTGAGCAGGAGTGCGCCATACTCATCTACGGCAGGGTGCTCTACACCCACTATATTTGCTCCCGCAGGGAGAACATTGAACACCACAATATCATCGTCAGCATCGTAGATTGGGTTGTGGATATAGAGCCACGAAGCGAAGTACCACGCCGCCTTGCGGGCATACTCCAAGTATTTGCTGTCGTTGGTTACCTCATACATATATTTTGCAGTGGTGAAGTATGGCTGAATACCCTCCTTGTCGATGCTTGAGCAATCCATCGCGCCACCAAAGCAGCGGAAGTGATTTATATCCTTGTTGTAGTAGTAGTCGAAAGCCCTCTCAACAACTGGCAAAACGCGCTCATCACCTGTTAGGTGGTGGTAGCGTGTGAGTCCCATAAGTACAAATCCTGCACCATCGCCATTGTAGGTCACCACTTCGCCAGTCTCTCCATCCCATACCGAGCCTACGGCACCGTCCTCACGAACCCCCTTCAGCACACACTCCACAGTAGGTTGTGCCGCCTCGAGGAACTCCGAGCCATTCATACCGTGTTTGTTGAGGAGCTCGGCAACGCGCGATAACTCGCTTATTGCCCAACCCATATTTGAGGCATCGCGGTGGC
>JAZOWM010000029.1:0-21292 GCA_045659225.1 Alistipes sp. | reverse complement strand
CAATTTCGTGCTATCGGCTCATTGTAATTCACGCCACCACGAAGATTGTAGGTATAGGTCGGAACATTGCGATATTCGTAAATCGGGATAAAAAATAGCGGATTTTCGCACATGTCGTGCCACGACATACCATCTCCAAAGTAGTCGTTGTAGAGCGATTCGTAGAGTGGGTTGTCGAATGGAATAGGCTTGGCATTGTTGGTCATAATTCTGCGTGCTGCGCGATTATCACGATATCCGGCTCTTGCCGTAACAGTCATTGTGCGCCCCGGAGCACCAAGACGAAGTCGATATTGCAGAAACTCGTTGGCATTGATACCTCTCATACGACTTTCGTTCGAGGAGGCGGTGTATGACAGCGGTCGGAACGAGATATTTGTTAAATCCTCCGTATCGAGGTCGGTGTCGTTGTTGGAGTAGCCCTCTGTCGTAGTGGTTGGGCGATGCCCCTGATAACTCAATGTTGTGCGTGAAGTAAGCTGCTGACTGCGCGATATTTTCCAATCGATACGAGCATTTAGGCGGTGATTGTTATTTATCTTCTGCGACTCGGCAAGCGAGTATTGTGTGCCGTATGGGGCAGGATATTCGTACCAAGTTGTGCGCTCGGAGAGGTTTCGGGTGTTGGTGTTATTGAAGAAATAGCTACCTTGAAACTTCACTTGCTTACGTCTACCCCAAGTGTCCGAATAGTTTACGCCTACGGCATTTACAAGGGCCACACCAGCTTGTGGGCGTACCATAAATTGATTGCTATTGCCACGATCACCCTTTCCCGAGGAGTTTACGCCAAGCAAATCTTCGAATGAGAAATTTTGTTGATTTATGTTGTTGAATAGCCCTAAAATTGTGATTTTCTGCTTGTTGCGGAATGAATTGATATTTCCTCCGGCAAGATATTTCGGATTAAACGACATCTCGTCATTCTCAGGTTGCCAGCCAAGTCCTGCATAGACCTTTCCGAACTGACCGTTGCGCATACTCTTCTTGGTTACAAAGTTTAACGCCTTGTAACTTTCGCCATCATCAATGCCCGCAAATTCAGCCTCATCGCTCAATTTATCAAACACCTCCACTTTATCGACAATCTCGGCAGGGATATTCTTTATCGCCATCGTTACATCGTCACCAAAAAACTCGTCACCATCGACAAAGACCTTCTTTATCTGCTCGCCCTGCACCTCTACCTGACCATCTTCGACCACTACGCCAGGCATCTTCGAGAGCAACTTTTCTGCCTCGGCATCTTTGGTGGTCTTGAAGGCTGACGCATTATATATTAAGGTATCGGCATTTTGCGTTGTGCGAAACTGATGCACCTCCTTGACTACGGCATCAATCTTCGTTGCCGACTCACGCATGTAGATTTTCCCCAACTCTACGACCTTTGCGTTGACATTGCAGGAGAGATGCTTGTCGGCATAGCCTATGAAGGTTGCAACAATGGAGTACTCCCCCATCGGTACGGAGAACTCCATATAACCACCACGCCCTGTAGTGTAGTAGGATTTGTCGGCAGGCTCAGCCTTTGGCGCGACCTCTACAACAGCACCCTGCAAAGGCAGTTTTGTCTGTTCGTCAAGCAAGTAAAATATTACTTTCGAGCGATTTTGCGCTACGGCAGTTATCGAAATAAGTGCAACGATTGCAAATGTTAGTAGTCGTTTCATATATGTTAATCTCTGATTGACACATACAAAGATATAACTATTATGGAAAAGTTAAATCATAATTTGCTGAAATGACCGATTCGCAGGGTAAAATGACGAATAACCAAGAAATTGTCAATTATCAATTCGTCAATTGTCAATTATATTCGTATCTTTGCGCCAAAGATGCGAAAAGTATGAGAATTGGAGAGATACAAACCTTGCGTGTAGCGAGAGCGTCGGAGTTTGGTCTGTACTTGGCAGACGAGGAGGGCAATGAGGTGTTGCTCCCCAATCGCTATGTGTCGCTGACGCAGAAGGTTGATGACGAGGTCGAGGTGTTCGTATATCACGACTCGGAGGATAGAATTGTGGCAACCACCGAAACGCCAAAGATTACGGCAGGCAAGTGTGCCTACCTCAAAGTTGTGGATAAGAATATTCACGGCGCATTCCTCGATTGGGGCATCACGGGTAAGGATTTGTTCCTCCCAAACCGCAATCAGCAGGGCGGTGTTGTGGTCGGCTCGTATAAGGCGGTCTATCTCTATGTCGATAATATCACCGACCGCTGCGTGGCAACCTCGAAGTTAAAGCAATATGTTAATAATGAGGATATTATAACACTCTCGCCACGCCAGAAGGTGGAGGCACTGATTGTATCGGAGAGCGAGATTGGCTACCGCGCTATTGTCGAAAATCGCCATTGGGGAATGATTTACAAAAATCAGTTGTTCCGTGATGTGGCTCTTGGCGATAAGGTCGAGGCGTATGTCAGCCGCATTACCGACGACAATCGCATTGACCTCTCGTTGCAGCAGAAGGGCTTTGCGCAGGTGAAGGACTCGGCAGAGGTGTTGTATGATGCAATCGTTGCGGCAGGCGGAACATTGACTCTTACCGACAACAGTTCGCCAGAGGAGATTAAGGAGCGCCTCAATATGAGCAAAAAGTTATTCAAACGCTCGTTGGGCGTACTCCTAAGCCATAATAGAGTTGTTTGCAGCGATACAGAAATAAAGGTAAAGGAGTAGTAGAATGTCAAAACTTGCAACTGCAGAGCGTGTGTCGCTCGAAAAGTCAGATAACTATGTCTTCCAGCGCTCGGTGCTGGCGTATCACCACGCTGCCGAGTTGGTAAGTGGCGATATTCTCGAAATCGGCACTGGCTCGGGCTATGGCGTGGAGATTATCGCTCCGAAGGCTACCCGATATATTACGGTGGATAAGGAGTTGCCACAGCATATAAACCAGCTCGAGAATGTCGAGTACTACGATATGGAGGTGCCACCAATCGGCTTCGAGAACTGCTCGTTCGATGCGGTGGTATCGTTCCAGGTTATCGAGCATATCGAGGAGGATATCGACTGTGTGCGTGAGGTGGCACGAGTGCTGCGCCCGGGCGGAAAGTTCGTGGTTTCTACTCCCAATGCTCCAATGTCGCTCACTCGTAACCCTTGGCACGTGCGAGAGTACAACGCTGACGAGTTGCGCAACCTGTTGGAGTGCCACTTCTCGAAGGTCGAGGCGTATGGCGTCATCGGCAACGAGAAGATTATGGAGTACTACCACAAAAACCGCCAGAGTGTGCGTAAAATCACCCGTTTCGATATTCTCGACCTGCAACACCGCCTACCTCGCAAACTGTTGCAGATTCCGTACGATATACTCAATCGCATAAATCGCAAATCGCTCCACAAGAAGAATACCTCGCTCACCGAGTCAATCACAATGGAGGACTACTCTATCGTGCCATACGAGGCAGGGGTGGAGTGCTTCGATTTGTTCTTCGTGGCTACGAAATAGAAATGGTGCAAAAGTTTGTCTTTTGCACCATTTTCATCTATTAGATTCCTGCTATTTTCTTAATTTCATTTAACTTATTTAGCGCCTCCAACGGGGTGAGGGAGTTGATGTCCAAGCCCTTGATTTGGTCACGGATTTGTACCAATACTGGATCATCGAGTTGGAACATCGACAACTGAATATCGGCTGGGCGTACCGACTCGGCAACATCTGCAACTCCCTGAGCAGTAGCCTTTTTGCCACGCTTACGAAGTTCACCCTTCGGCACCATATCGCTATTGCCATACGCCTTCTCCAAAGCCCCCAAAATCGCTGTCGCACGCTCCACAATCGTTGCTGGCATACCTGCCAACTGCGCCACATGAATACCAAACGAGTGCTCCGTGCCGCCACGCTCCAACTTGCGGAGGAATACCACCGTGCCGTCAATCTCCTTGACCGAAACATGAAAGTTCTTCACTCGCTCACACACCTGCTCCATATCGTTGAGCTCGTGGTAGTGCGTAGCAAAGAGTGTACGAGGGTGAGCCGTAGGATGGTTGTGCAAATACTCAACCATCGCCCACGCAATCGAAATACCATCGTAGGTACTTGTTCCTCGGCCAATCTCGTCTAGCAACACGAGGCTGCGCTCCGAGATATTGTTCAAAATCGAAGCCGACTCCAACATCTCGACCATAAAGGTTGATTCGCCCTGCGAGATATTGTCCGAAGCACCGACACGGGTAAAAATCTTATCCACCAAGCCGATTTCCGCCTTCGATGCTGGCACAAACGAGCCCATCTGCGCCATCAGCACAATAAGAGCCGTCTGGCGTAACAGAGCCGACTTACCCGACATATTCGGGCCGGTAATCATCATAATTTGCTGCGACTCCGTATCGAGCGAAATATCATTCGGGATATAGCGCTCGCCCACCTTCATTAGTGTTTCAATAACTGGGTGGCGAGCCGCTTTGAGGTGAATTGCAGTCGAGTCGTTGAGCTGTGGTCGCACATACTTGCGCTCCACCGCCACAACCGCCAACGAGAATAGGCAGTCGATGCGTGCCACAATCTGGGCATTTCGCTGAATCTCACGTAAGTAGCTTGATACATAGGCGATTAGCTCGCCATAAATCTGTTGTTCGAGTTGCAACATTCGCTCCTCGGCACCAAGGATTTTCTGCTCGTACTCTTTGAGTTCTTCAGTGATATATCGCTCGGCTTGCGCCAAAGTCTGCTTGCGAATCCAACGCTCTGGCACTCTATCCTTATGGGTATTTCGCACCTCGATATAGTAGCCAAAGACATTGTTATAGCCAATTTTGAGCGACGCAATACCCGTGAGTTCGCTCTCTTGCTCCTGAATTTGCTGAAGCACCTGCTTGCCGTGTGTTGCTATGCGGCGCAAATCGTCAAGCTCCGCCGAAACGCCATCAGCAATGGTTCCGCCCTTCTGAATCTGATTGGTTGCAGGATCTGGATATATGGTCTGCGCAATCTTCTGCGACACCTCGGTCAATGGGTTGATGTTCGATGCTGCGAGGTGCAAAATATCGCTATCCGACGACTCCAAAGCCGCCTTCAAGAGTTCTATTGCCTCCAACGAGTTTTTGAGCTGAATCAGCTCTCGTGGCAAAACTCGCAACGATGCAATGCGTGAGCCAATGCGCTCGATATCGCCCGTCATCGAGAGATGCTCATGAACGGCAGAGCGAGTTGCCGAGTCGTTCACAAAAACCTCTACCATGTTCTGACGCTCCTCAATGCGCTTCAAATCGAGAATTGGCATTGCTATCCAGCGGCGCAACAATCGCGCTCCCATTGCGGTACGAGTGCGATCAAGCACCTTCGCAAGTGAGAAGTTCGCATCGCCACCACTCGAAGCAAAGAGTTCGAGATTGCGAGAGGTAAACTTGTCAATCCACACATACTCCTCGCGATCCAAACGCGAAAGCGACGAGATATGGGCAATATCGTTATGCTGTGTAAATTCGAGGTAGTAGAGTATAGCTCCTGCGGCTGAAATGGCATTGTGCATACCCTCCACGCCAAAGCCTTTCAAGGTTGGCACCGAGAAGTGAGTTTTGAGTTTGCCATAATTGACCTCGTAGGAGAATACCCAATCTTCGAGGCAATAGATGTAGTAGCGCGAGCCAAAAGCGGCCACGAAGCGCTCCTTCAAGCCTCGCTGATAGACAATCTCCTTCGGCGCGAACGACGAGAGCAACTTCTCGATGTAGCGGTCATCGCCCTCTGCCACCGAGAACTCGCCTGTAGTCAAATCAAGAAATGCCACGCCTGTAGCGTGCTGACCAAAATAGACCGATGCAAGATAGTGGTTTTCACGCTGTTCGACCACATTATTTTCGAGCACTACGCCCGGCGTGACCACCTCAATAACACCTCGCTTTACAACACCTTTCTTGACAAGTTTTGGATCTTCGAGTTGCTCGCAGATAGCCACACGCTTGCCTGCACGCACCAAACGGGGAAGATAGGAGTCTATGGCGTGGTGCGGGAAACCTGCAAGTTCCACCGTTGCAGCACCGCCATTTGCACGGCGAGTGAGCGTAATACCGAGTATTGCGCTTGTTTCGATAGCGTCAGCACCGAAAGTCTCGTAGAAGTCGCCCATTCGGAACAACAAAATCGCATCGGGATATTGAGCCTTTACCTCCTCGTATTGCTCCATCAACTTCGTCTTACCCGACTTCTGCTCCTGCTCTTCGCCTATTTTCTTTGTTCGTGCCAAGCCTCTTACCTATTTAAGTGTTATAATCGTGCAAATATAGCGATTTTATTTAATAAAATAAAAAAGCGGTCGGCAATAATTTACCGACCGCTTACGCTTTACTTAATATAGAACTCCGAAATAGGCCTATATCCCTTATCCTGCATCAGTTTATCCCAATCGCGCGGTAGTTCGATTGCTACCGTTTCGAAGCCTCCACCCGGCATTGTCTGCACCTTGTTTCGACTCGAATCACCCGTCACAAGGAAAGCTGTCATATTCTCCTTCATTGTAGGAATTGTAATCATCTGTGTTTCGGGAGTATCGTACCAAACCGGCGTTGGTGTTGTAGTAGCACCTTCGGTACGAGTCAAGTGCCCCTTCCAATTACGGATAGGGTGGCGTTCCTCGGGATTGCTACCCGGATTTGCGTAATAGTTCGCAAACACTCGCTCGTGGAATGAACGACGAGCCGTTTTGATCAAATCCTGCTCGAGCGCAAACGGAGTGCGATATTTCGTTGCGAGATTCTTTGCAATAGGTTTTGTGAACAGAATTGTGCGATAGGTAAACTGTTTTCCGCTACCCAATGCGAATTGGCAACGCTCGGTGATATCCCACGCCAACAGCTCCATAATTTTTTGCGGATTGGTGGTCGAAGGTGCCATATTATTACCCCAAAGTAGGGTAGAACAAGTTGTAATAGTATTGTCATTCATCGCATATCCTACTCGCACGTGGTATGGCTTCCAACCCACCTCGCGGCACGCGACTTCATCCTCGACCAAGCACCACGGCATCGGATAGCCGAAGGTGCCCATACGATTTTGCTTCACGTAGTAGCCCGCTAAATTCATCAGCGCGAGATTCATAAAACGGCCTATAGACGCATTCGCAGCCTCGTTTATTTCGCCTTGACCGCAGTCTATGCCAAGTTGTCGTGCCACAGGACCATTTAGCCACGAATATGGCACCCAAGCGTGTGTACTTGCCAAAGTACGACGAAATGAGCCTGCACCCATAGCCTTCGTCATCGCGATAAGAATAGGCATATATTCGGGCTTGCAACCCGCCATAACTCCATTTACAGCCACATGCCACGCCGTTGTATTGCGATGCGCTACCGGAAGAACGGCAACAGTTTCGTCCCATTTCATATCGGTATATCGCAAGAACTCGCTAACTTTCTCAAATGTAGGCGGAACAATCGGCAAGCCGTCCGACCAATTCATCTCGCGGAAGTAGTCATTAACCTCCTGGTAAGTGCCATAGAAAATATCATCGCGCAATCCGCCTTGATTCTTTTTTGTGCTACGCGCCAACTCCTCGGCAGTAATTGGCGTGGTGAGAGCCTTTACAATTTGAGGATAAAGGATTTCGCGAGTATTCTTTAGAAGTTCGTCTGTCGTATGCGATGCGAAAGCACCCGGATATTCCGCCACTCGAGGAGCAGGCACGCCATTATTTGTAGATGTGTAGAATACCTGCTCCGTAAATGTTGGCGCAGCAATAGCAACGGCTGGAATACCGATATATTCAGCTGCGATACACGAGCCAACCTCCTTTGGCGTACAAAGTCCACATCCGCAATTACCTGAGATAACCGCATTTACGCCCATTGAGCGCAACTTCTCTTGGAACTCCTCTTTTGAGCGACGAATAACGCCCGGAGCTGGATATACTCCTGCCGAGCCAATTTCATCGAACAGAATAATTCTCGCCGTAGGATAATCCTTTAATATAAGGCGTTTGAGTTCGGGATGCGTAATTCGCGCCATAAAGCTACCACCGACAATAGCAATCGTTTTGCCTTCGAGCGAATTGAGGCGCGGAGCCATCTCAATCATCTGCACTGTACCACGACCTACAGGTGATACCACAGCAAAGCCGTCACCCTTAACGACGGTTGTACCCGATTCGGTCTTACAGTTTTCATCGCAGATGACGCGAGAATTAGTTTGTGCAGTAGCCGTTGCGGTTAAAACGGCCACGAAAATAAAAAGTTTTAGAATTAACTTCATATAGTCTGTTTAAATTATTAAGTTTCCTATTAAGATATCAAAACTATACGAAGGTTAAATTGTGGGGCTATTTTCTACTCATCGAAGAAACGCTCGTCAAAATTTACGAAGTAAAGTCGCTCGGTTGCACGAGTAATGGCGGTGTAGAGCCAACGCAACATATCCTTTGTCATAGGCTCGTCGCCAAAGATACACTTGTCAATAAAGACCGCCTTCCACTGTCCGCCCTGCGCCTTATGGCAGGTTACAGCATAAGCGAACTTAATCTGCAAGGCGTTGAAATAGTCATTCTCACGAATCTCCTGCAAGCGTTTGAGTTTGCTCTTTACATCGAGATAGTCCTTCTCAACCTCACGGAAAAGGCGTTCACTCTCCTCACGAGTGAGCGAAGGCGACTCGGAGTGCAAGGTGTCGAGCAGTACCTTACACTCAATTTCGGTGTCGTCGTAATCGCCAAACGATAGGGTAGCCGTAGCGAAGCGAAAACCGTAGAACTCCTCGATGCGACGCAGGCGTTTCAAACGAGCAGTATCGCCATTGGCAATAAAACTTATCGGGCAGTTCTCGATGCGCTCGGTGTAGTGGTAGTTATTTTTGGCAACCATCAGAATATCACCGCTTTCCAACTCCTCCTCCGCCATCAGATTTATTCGGCGAATACCCTCGTTATAGCGGTTAGCTCGCTTGTTCGAGCGAGTGATAACGATAGTTTCATCACGCCCATATCTATCGTAGCAATCTTGCAGAGCCTCCAACAAATCCGTTCCGCCCACCGACTGCACATCGTCGTAGTCCAAATCGAACTTCGGAATCTCGTAAATCTTATTCTCGAGCATACAACGCACAAGGGTAGCATTGAAGAGAATACCCGAATTTTGCTCCTGACGCACAACCTCGTCCATCGAACCATAGACAACATCGCCAAATTGGCTCATTTCAACTGCATCGAGCGCTGGCGAGAAGTCGGCACCAACAGGTGGCAACTGTGCATTATCACCCACCAAAACAAGGCGGCAATTTCGGCCAGAACGGACATATTTCACCAAATCTTCGAGCAGCGAGCCGCTACCAAATTGCACTCCGTCCGAAGCGGTATTTGCCGATAACATCGAAGCCTCGTCAACGATGTAAATCACATCTTTATCTCGGTTTATATTAAGTGAAAATTTAGATTCGTACGAGGCGTTTGTACGCTCACGATAGATGTGCTTATGAATGGTCAGAGCCTTCTCGCCCGAGTAGTGCGAAAGCACCTTCGCAGCACGCCCCGTAGGAGCCAACAAAACCGAGCGAATACCCATATTTTTCAACCCCGCAACAATCGCCGCAACGAGCGTAGTTTTACCCGTTCCGGCATATCCGTTCAACACAAAAATCGAAGATGAATCACCCTCGGCAAGGTACTCTGCGAAGGCTTCAACGATTTTTTTTTGATTATTCGTTGGTTGATACAATAATTTTGCGTAAATTTGGCTCGCAATATCGTAGATATTCATTTTCTCGGTGTTGCTTAATTTTGTACAAACTTAATAAAAAATAGAAAAATGGAAAAGAAAAGTGTTCAAATTATTCTACAAGTTGCCCTTGCAGCTGTAGTTTTGGGACTCGCTTACTGGGTTTATATGCTCATTTCGACCCCTATCAAGTTCGAGAATGAGCAGAAGGCTCGCGAGGCAGCGGTTGTTGAGCGAATTAAGGATATTCGTACAGCAGAGCGTGTATTTAAGAGTAAGTATCAGCGCTTTACATCGGATTTCGATACCCTTATCAATTTCGTTCTTACCGAGGAGTTGCAGGGTGAGCGTAAGAAGATTGACGAGGATGACTCTGTTGCAATGGCTCAAGCTCGCAAGAAGTATGGTCGCCGTTTCAAGAATGTGGAGAAGTTTACATTCTCGGTTAAGGACTCGTTGTTCAAGCACCTCACTGCAGGGCAGGTTCAGGAGTTGCGCTATGTACCTTTTACCAACAACCAGACCGAGTATATCCTCGAGGCGGGTATGTTGGCAACCGAGTCTAAGGTCGTTATTCCTGTTGTAGAGTGCCGTACCCCATACATCGCATTCCTCGACACTGTAAGATACCGCCAGCAGGTTATCAACCTCGTTGATAATATGAAGAACAACTTCAACCGCTACCCGGGCATTAAGTTCGGTGCAATGGATCGTGGTAACAATGAGGCAGGAAACTGGGAGTAATCCGATTTCAAGAAATAAGAAGGTGTCCATTCAAGTAAAATTGGGTGGACGCTCTTTTTCTGCGGCGAACCTTGCTTTGACCGAGGAAGTAGAGCAGGTGGAGTTTGTAGTTGATACTCCACGAGTGGTGCTCGCTCCTCGTTCGGAGGTTTCGCTCGACACCGCATCGGAGTTGTTGCGCATTGTTGGAAAACCTTGCCATAATAACGAACAGAGTGTTTGTAGTGAGCTGCAATCGGAGATAGTTGCCGTTATGGCAATTGATAGTGAAACTCTGTGCTCGATTGTGGCATTAGAGGGGGTGCAAATATCATTTACCTCTCCCCTACTCGATATGCGTCATAGCGAGGAGAATTGCTTGGTGTTGGATATTTCGGAGAGGGTATGCTATCTTCGCCTATTCGATAATGGGCTACAGCGTGCCGAAGCTTTCGATGCAGCAACTGCCGAAGATGTATTGTATGTCGTAAACGAAAGCCTTGGTGATAGGAATATACCTATATATATTAAAGGCGGGGGTAATAGTGCTAAGTTGTTGCGTAAATACTACAAGCGAGTGATATGCGAATAATAAGTGGCAAATTCAAGGGCAGGGCGATAAATCCGCCTCGCAACCTCCGAGCAAGACCGACAACCGATTTTGCCAAGGAGAATCTGTTTAATGTGTTGAACAATCTCGTTGATTTCGAGGAGTGTGATGTTCTAGACCTCTTCGCTGGCACTGGCTCGGTGAGCTATGAGTTTGCTTCGCGTGGCGCAAAGAGTGTAACCTCGGTGGAGATAAATGCCGTGCATCACGCTTTTATTCGTCGTACAGCCAAGGAACTTGGAGCTGATAATATGTTCGTAGTGAAGGCTAACGCATTCCTCTATTTGCGTAGCTGTCCGAAGAAGTTCGATATAGTTTTCTCCGATGCGCCATACGATTTAGAGGGGTTGGAGGAGATTGTTCCGTTGGTCTTGGATGGGGATTTGCTCAATGAGGATGGAATTTTTATTTTTGAGCACTCCGATAAGTACGACTTTTCGAACCATCCATACTTTTGGCAATTAAGGAGTTACGGTAGCGTGCAATTTTCGATGTTTCGCAAAGAGTAAAAAAATGTAAAATTTTTATAAAAAAATATAAAAAATATTTTGCAGAATAAAAAAAATGCTCTATATTTGCACTCGCAATCAGGAACAATGGTGCGTTAGTTCAGCTGGTTAGAATACGTGCCTGTCACGCACGGGGTCAGGGGTTCGAGTCCCCTACGCACCGCCAAAAACGAAAGTCACTCAAAACGAGGCTTTCGTTTTTTATTTTACGCTTTCGGAATTTACAACTATGGAGTTTGTAGAACAGTTCGTATTCGGAGAGGGCATTGCACACTCAATCTTTGTGCTTGCCATTGTGATTGCTATCGGAACTCTACTTGCTAAAGTCAAGATTGGAGGCATCTCTCTTGGCGCTACGTGGATTCTATTCGCAGGAATAGTTGCGAGTCACTTCGGTATGAATCTCCACGCCGATACTCTCAACTTTGTGCGTGATTTTGGCTTAACACTCTTCGTATTCTCCATTGGTTTGCAAATCGGTCCATCCTTCTTCTCATCGTTACGACAAGGCGGTCTGCGACAGATGGGGCTATCGATTTTAACAATGCTACTTGGCGGAGGTGTAGCATATCTACTCTACCTCGCCACCAATACCCCACTTCAAACAATGGTTGGCGTGATGGACGGTGCTGTGGCAAATACCCCTGCGATGGGTGCGGCACAGCAAACATATCTCGACCTTACGGGCATTGACGATAAATCTATTCCTTTGAGTTTTGCAGTAGCCTACCCTATTGGCGTGATTGCGGTAATTCTTGCATTTATGATTCTGCGAGCAATTCTCCGAATCGATATCGCCAAGGAGCGTACCGATGCAGAGAAACGACTCGGTGGTAATAAGTTTGCTGCAAAATTCTCTATCGAGGTAACGAATCGACAAATGGACGGCAAGAGTGTGGGTGAAATACGTCAAATCATTGCACGTCAATTTGTTATATCTCGCATCTCTCACGATGGCAATAACGCCTGTATTGCCGATGCATCGAGCATAGTACATTGTGGCGACAAGATATTCGTTGTTAGTAGCGTAGAGGATAAGGAGGCTATTCTTGCATTCCTTGGTCGCGAAATTGAGATGCTCGAAGAGGAGTGGGGCGAGTTCGAAGGTCAGCTCGTATCGCGTCGTATCATTGTAACACAACCTGAAATCAACGGCAAGCGTTTTGTGGACTTGCGTCTGCGTACCAAGTATGGCATCAATATCACGCGAGTAAATCGTGCGGGCGTGGATATTATTCCGCATCAGGGTATGGAACTGCAACTTGGTGATAAGGTGATGGTTGTAGGCTCGGAAGAGGCTATAAACGAGGTGGCGAAAATGCTCGGAAACTCGCTTCAGAAGCTACGCGATCCACATATCTTTACTCTGTTCTTAGGCATTGCGCTTGGCGTCTTTGTCGGCTCAATTCCACTTATCGATGCACCGCAACCTATAAAGCTCGGCTTGGCGGCAGGACCTATGTTGATGGCGATTATCATCGGTCGCTTTGGCACTCATTGGCACCTCATCACCTACACCACATTGAGTGCAAATCTGATGTTGCGCGAGGTAGGTCTTGCGATGTTCCTCGCCTCGGTGGGTTTGGCCTCGGGAAATGGATTTGTCGATGCGGTTATCGGCGGAGGATACATTTGGCTTCTATACGCCTTAATCATAGCCATTGTGCCACTTGTTATTGTTGGAGTCTACGCCCGTTTGCGTGGCAAGATGAACTTCTTTACCATTATGGGTACATTGGCAGGCTCGATGACAAACCCTATTGCCTTGAACTATGCCAACTCATTGGCCGGTAGCGATATGCCAGCAATCAGCTACGCAACAGTCTATCCGCTGGCTATGTTCCTGCGTGTGGTTATCGCGCAGTTGATGATTCTCTTTTTGATGTAAGCGGGGTAGACTACTTCACCTCGAAATTGAGAAGCTCGGCACCGTTGAGCGACACCTCGATATGGTCGCCAATCTGCGGTGCGAGAGGCTCGGTGGCAGAGATATAGACAATGTCGCCCATCTTCAAAGTGAGCAACTCCGAAGCCTTCGACAATGCCTTATCGAGCGAGATTTTCACATTCGCTAAAGCGGTAGTACACTGTGTGTTACCAACCTTCACTTCAAGCACACCTTCATCCACTGCATCGGGCGCAACCGACTCGGGCGAGAGAGCAATAGACTTATCGAAACAGTATGCCTCGACGCAAGGACGGCCAAGGGCGCAATTGCGCTCCACAACATCCTGTGCAACAAATGCAACAGCCACACCCACAGCATCGTAGCATCGTGGAGCAAACTTCTCGCTCATACATTTTGCCAGGCGAGTAACGCGCAACATATAACCCACCGTACACTCCATTTTATTGGAGAAGGTCGGCATATAGAAGTTGTCGTTATTACGCAAAACCGACGAGTCGGAACGCTCGGTAAGCCACAAATCTTCGCCACTTGCAAGGGCGTTATATACGCATACTATCTTCATCTATTTCAACGATTTAATGATGTCTTGAGCAACACGATGACTCGAGCCTTCGCCACCCATCATCTCCTGCAACTCGGCAAAATCGGCCAACATCTTCGCACGACGGGGACCACCCTCCAAAATCGCACGCAGCTCCTCACTCACCGCCTCGACATCAATTTTATTCACAACTATTTCGCGCACACACTCGCGGTTGAGATTTATATTCACAAGCGAGATATACGGAATTTTCAGTACGATAAGGCGCAACCACTCGTAAATCTTCGGCACATGATACATCACAATCTCTGGCGTATTTATCAACGCGGTTTCGAGCGTTGCTGTACCCGAGGTTACGATTGCCGCCTCGGCGTAAATCAAAGTATCATAAGTCTTGTTGCAGACAAACTTAACACCCGTACCTGCCAGCATCTTGTCGTAGAGTTCCTTCTCAATCCAAGGCACTGCAGCCACCACAAACTGATAATTCGGAAAATTGCGAGAAGTAGCAATCATATCCGCCAAATTATCCTTAATCTCCGAGCGACGACTACCCGCCAACAATGCCACGATAGGTCGCGCATCGAGGTTTTCTGCCTGGATAAACTCCTCTCGTGAGCCCATCTGCGCCTTATATTGCGCTATCGAGTCGCAGAGCGGATTGCCACAGAATATCGGCTCGATACCCTTTGAACGGAAATATTCAGTCTCGAATGGGAAGATCGTGTAGAGCCTATCGACATATTTGCGAATCTCCTTCACGCGCCACTCCTTCCACGCCCACACCTTCGGTGCGATGTAGTAGTAGACCTTCATACCGCGCTCCTTTGCCCACTTGGCGATGCGCATATTAAAGCTTGGATAGTCTATAAGTATCACAACATCGGGGTTGAATGCCTCGATATCGCGCTTGCACTCATCAATCTGCCCGAAGATGGTTTTCAGGTTGCGCAACACCTGCACAATACCGAAGAATGAGGTTTCGCGGTAGTGCTTCGCAAGGTTTTCCCTGCCACCAACCTCTGCCATCTTATCGCCACCCCAGAAGCGAAATTGTGCCTCGTTATCCTCCGCCACAATTCCCTTCATCAGGTTGCTACCGTGCAAATCACCCGAAGGCTCACCAACAACAATGAAGTACTTCATTGTAAATTAAGAATTAAGAATTACTATTTATTCCTCTAACAAGTCTGGGCGCAACGCCTTTGTACGCGCATACGCCTGCTCGTCTTGCCACTTGGCTATCTCGGCAAAGTTGCCCGACAACAGCACATCGGGTACTTTCCAGCCATTAAACTCCGCTGGGCGTGTGTATACGGGAGGAGCGAGCAAGTCGTCTTGGAAGCAGTCGGTAAGTGCCGAAGCCTCGTCGCCAATCGCACCTGGCAAGAGGCGTACCACCGAGTCGGTAATAATCGCCGCAGCAAGCTCGCCACCCGTCAGTACATAATCGCCAACCGAAATCTCACGAGTAATCAGATGCTCACGAATGCGGTAGTCGATGCCCTTGTAGTGACCGCAGAGGATAATTATATTTTCGAGTGTCGAGAGTCGGTTTGCCTCGTGCTGGTCGTAGCGGATGCCATCGGGCGAGGTGAAGATAATCTCGTCATAGTGGCGCTCACTCTTCAACTTCTCGATACAGCGGAACACCGGCTCAATCTTCATCACCATACCTGCCTCGCCACCGAATGGGTAGTCATCGACCTTATGGTGCTTATCCTCCGAGTAGTCACGGATATTGTGGATATGAATCTCGGCAAAACCACCCTCCTGCGCACGCTTCAATATCGACTCATTGAGAGGCGACACCAAAAGTTCGGGTACAACTGTTAAAATATCTATACGCATAGTTATTCTTTGGCTTTTAGCCATTAGCCATTAGCCATTAGCTTTAATTTATATTAACCTCGTTATTAAGGACTTCCACAACGAATGGGTTGTAGAGCGACTCGTGGCCGATGTTCGACTTGTCGCCGTGACCTGGATAGACCACTACCTCGTCACCGAGCGGAATAATCTTTCCCAATATTGACTTCATAATTGTTGGGTAGTCACCACCCGGAAGGTCGGTGCGACCAATGCTCTCACGGAAGAGTGTGTCGCCTGTAAAGAGTGACTTCGACTCCTCGTGATAGAGCGACACGCAACCCTTCGAGTGGCCTGGCGTTGCGATAACACGGAGCGTAGTATTTCCGAATTTCACCTCCTCGGTTGTTGCAAGGTCGATATCGATTGACTCTGGCAATGCGCCCAACTCTATACCGAACATCGCACCGCTGGCACGGCCACTTTTTAGGAGTTCGAGGTCGGCAGACGATGCTGCGAACTTAACGCCATAGGTCATCTTGAGGAACTCCACACCGAGGATATGGTCAAAGTGGCAGTGGGTATTTAAAGCCATCATAGGCTTCAAACCCTGCTCCTCGATAAAATCTGCCAATACCCTATCCTCACGAGCTGACATATTGCCCGCATCGATGATGATGCACTCCTTGGTCTCGTCCCACACGATATATGTATTCTCCTGAATCGGATTGAATACGAATTTTACGATTTGCATATTCTATTTCTTATTTTCCGCAAAAATAACAAAAAGAGCGGAAAAGTGAAAACTTTGTTAACTTTTAATTCCCAATTTTTAATTAAAATTTTTATCTTTGCGCATTCGAAAATTTCAAATACTACAAATAAAACTATGAGCAAGGTTACTATCGAGCGTGCGCATCGAATGGACGGAACTGGCGAGTACTACTTCTCGCGCCGTCTTCGCGAAATTGCAGAGATTGAGGCGACAACAGGTCGTCAGATTATTAAGTTGGCTATGGGAAGCCCCGACCTTCCGCCACATCCATCGGTTATTGAGCGTCTTTCGCAGGAGGCTCTCCGCCCCGATGTTCACAAGTATATGTCGTTCAAGGGCGAGCCTGTATTGCGTAAGGCTTTCGCTGATTGGTATGGCAAGTGGTATGGCGTAGGGGTAAACTACAACACCGAGGTGTTGCCACTCATCGGCTCGAAGGAGGGTATTATGCACATCTGTCAGACCTTCATCAATCCTGGTGACAAGGTACTTGTACCAAACCCAGGTTACGCTGCTTACAAGTCGGCAGTATCGATGACTGGTGGTGTGATGCTCCCATATTCGCTCAACAAGGAGAATGGTTTTAAGCCTGACTTTGCAGCTATAGAGGCTGCGGGCGTAGATGGCGTGAAGATTATGTTTGCAAACTTCCCAGGTATGCCAACAGGTCAGACTCCAACCAAGGAGCTCTTCGAGGAGATCGTTGCATTCGGTCGCAAGCACAACATCTTGGTTATCCACGACAACCCATACTCTTTCATCCGTAACAACGACAAGCCTATGAGTATCCTCTCGATCGAGGGCGCAAAGGATGTTGCAATGGAGATGAACTCATTGTCGAAGGGCCACTCGATGGCAGGATGGCGTGTAGGTGTTATCATCGGCAAGGAGGAGTGGATTAACTCAATCTTGACCTTCAAGTCGAATATGGACTCGGGTATGTTCTACCCTGTTCAGGCTGCTGCCGAGACTGCTCTTGCTTTGGGCGAGGAGTGGTTCACCGAGTTGAATGCTATCTACCGTGAGCGTGAGAAGCAGGGAATGGAGTTGCTCGATGCTCTCGGATGTACCTACCAGCCAAATCAGGCAGGTTTGTTCATTTGGGCTGAGATCCCAGCAGACTTCGAGGGCGATGGATACGACTTCTCGGACGATGTGATGGAGAAGTGCGATGTATTCCTTACTCCTGGTGGTATCTTTGGTACCGAGGGTAAGCGATATGTTCGTATCACACTCTGCTGCCCTACCGAGTTGTTGAAGAAGGCAACTGACAACATCAAGGCTAAGTATACACGTTAATAGAGACGTGGGGTTAGACGCAGGAAGAGTGGAGGTTTCTACTCTTCTTGCTCTTTTTATGCAGTTATCATATGTTGTCGATGCGACACTCCCCCCATCTGCAATCTTCTGAAATCGTGTATATTGTAAAAGTTGGGAGGCTGTTTAGATAGGATTATCCTAAATTATTCTTAACTTTGCGCCTCGGAAATTAACTTTTAATATAAATATATGTATCCAATTAAATTTAAACCGCAACTCAAAGAGAATATATGGGGAGGCAAGCGTCTCCTCGAGATTAAAAAGGGACTCTATTCGCGTACTGTCGATAAGTCGAAGGTCTACGGTGAGAGCTGGGATATCTCTGGCGTAAAAGGCTCCATCTCGAAGGTTGCAAACGGATTCCTCAAGGGCAATGACTTGCAGGAGATTATCGAGGTCTATATGGGTGAGCTTGTTGGCGAGGGAGTATTCGAGCAGTTTGGCTTGGATTTTCCACTGTTGATTAAGAACTTGGACTGCAATGATACCCTTTCGGTGCAGGTTCATCCCAACGATGAGTTGGCAGCCGAGCGTCACGACTCGTTCGGAAAGACCGAGATGTGGTATATCGCCGATGCCGAGGAGGGCGCTGTGATCTATCTTGGCTTCAAGAATAAGAATATTACCCGCGAGGAGTATATCAAAGCTGTGGCTGAGGGCAGTGTGGCAGAGATTCTGCAGGCTGTACCAGTTAAGAAAGGCGATGTTTTCTTTATCCCTGCAGGTACGGTTCATGCCTTGGCAAAGGGATTGAATGTTATCGAGATTCAGCAGACTTCGGATATTACCTATCGTATTTTCGATTGGAACAGAGTGGATAGCGAGGGTAAGTCGCGTGAGCTACATACTGCATTGGCAGTCGATGCTATCGATTTCGAGTCGGGTGTAGAGGAGTGTCGCCGCACCTATGCTCCCGTTGCGAACAAGGAGGTTAATATCGTTGATTGCGAGTTCTTTAAGACCGATATGCTCTTGGTTGATGGTGTGGCAGAGTTGGACTATTGCAAGCGTGACTCTTTCACCATCTATATGTGTATTGAGGGTGAGACAAAGGTAACGCTCGACAACGAGACTGTCGAGACTCTTCGCACTGGCGAGGTGATGCTTATTCCAGCTATCGCAAACGAGGTTGTAATCGAGGGTAAAGCGCAAATTCTTGCAAGCCACTTATAGTATGAAGGAGTGGTTTAATCTTGCACGCAGATCTCTATGCGCAGGTCTGCTTATTGGTTGCGCAGGTTTCGCCTACTCTATGACTGGTGGCGTGGTTGGAGCATTTCTCTTCTGCTTTGGACTCTTTGGCGTGCTCTATGGCAAGTGGGCATTATATACGGGATATGCAGGCTCATTAGCTTGGCGCGATAGGAGGGATTGGGGACGATTGTTCTATATCCTTGCTGGAAATTTAGTGGGTGTTTTGGCTATGGCTGCTATCCTCGCAGTGTCGAGTAACGAGCTTGTCGAAAAGGCTCACGAAGTTGTGTTAAAGATTGTTGCCGACCGCACATCTTCGGAGTGGTGGCAGTTGGTGATTCGCGGAATAGGCACAGGCTTTATTATGGAAATTGCCGTGCGCTATGGACGTGATGCGAAGTATATGACTCTGCTGCTGGGTGTTCCGGTGTTTATATTTTGCGGACTACCCCACTGCGTTGCCGACATTTTCTACTACGGTGTCGACTGGTTTACGGCTGAAGGCTCTCCTCTGTCCTACCTTGTGCCGTGGGTGGCAGCGATAGTCGGAAACTTGATAGGTTGCAATATTCCACGTTTGCTAACCGTTAAAGAGTAAAAGAAAAACCGAGATTAACGGCTCGGTTTTCTTTATTGCCAGTCGGAGGCTTGATATGATGTTTTCGGAGCGTTGGGAACATTCGTAAAAAATGTGAGTCCTGTCTTTGCTTCAATTTCAGCTACCGACATTGCCTGACGCACGGCTCCGCTTGTATTTTCAAACCAAAATCCCGCACATTGCAACTCGTCTGCCGAACACTCCACTACCCACTTGCCGTGACTATTGGTCTTCGTGCGAAGAACAACTTTATAGTAATGAGTTGGAATAGGGCAACCCTTGCCACGTCCACTATTATCGCGAATGGTTGCGTATGTTCCTCCCTTAGCGAAGTGCGCTCCAGTAACAACATAGAGAGTATCCGAATTGGCCCACTTTCGGACATCGCCTTCGAGAGTTTTCCACTTTCCACGATTCAATCCTGCCAACTGTGGGGTTACATTTGTTCCGTAGAAGGTTGTCGAATTGTCTGCAGAGCTCTTTGTGCGATCTTCAGACGGGAGGTGGTGACCTCTGTCGTGAGTTGATGGAGTTGATGAATTTGCCTTATAAGTGCCACTCACCTCAGGCTCATATACATCTTCAACCCAATATGGATCATAGCGCCAGTCGTCATCGCGCGACACGTCACCCATATAACACGAGTGCAGCGGATATGCCACCCAAATCGAACAGTGTTTCTCCTTGTCGAAGCAGAATGAGTAGTTACGCAAATTGTTATCCGATGGCAACTTATCGTGGTAGCCATACTCCAAATTTGCACTCTCGACCTTTGCTGGCATCTCTGCCCATCCCTCTGTTGCGATTTTTGGTGCAGTAGGCTCGGATGTAGTGTCGTTATTTGGCGTATCGAATGCTGTTGCACACGATAACACAGTGCAGCAGATCGCCGCTACAAGGAGAGAATTGACCTTCATCGTTTTTCGAGTTTTACAACATTCTCAACGTGGTGAGTATGTGGAAACATATCCACAGGCTGAACAGCCACGATGCGATACATCTTGCTCATCAACGCCAAGTCACGTGCTTGGGTTGCAGGGTTGCAACTCACATAGACGATACGCTCAGGTGCAGCTTTCACGATTACATCGATTACTGGCTCATCAACGCCCGCACGCGGAGGATCGAGAATAATCACATCGGGGCGACCATTCTTAGCGATAAAGTCGTTGTTCAGCACCTTCTTCATATCTCCTGCGTAGAATACGGTGTTTTCGATACCGTTAATCTGTGAGTTGATTTTTGCGTCCTCGATAGCCTCAGGCACATACTCGATACCTACAACCTTCTTGCAACGCTTTGCACAGAAGTTTGCGATGGTTCCCGTACCAGTGTAGAGGTCGTAAAGGGTATCACCCTCCTTCAAATCGGCAAACTCGCGCGTAACTTTGTAGAGTTCGTACGCCTGCTTGGAGTTGGTCTGGTAGAACGACTTAGGGCCAACCTTGAACTTCAAGCCCTCCATCTCCTCCATTATGTGATCCTTGCCTGCGTAGCACATCGGAGTCAAGTCGCCAGTCGAGTCGTTCCACTTCTCGTTTACGAATACAATGGTCGATGTAATCTGTGGAAAGCGCTCCAACACAGCGTCTAACAACTTCGAAATCTTCTCTTGGTCGTACTCGTTGAAGATGACCGAGAGCATAATATCGCCCGTC
>JAZOWM010000028.1:0-14909 GCA_045659225.1 Alistipes sp. | reverse complement strand
TATAAATTTTATTGAATTATGATTAAGACACTTTTAGCTTCGGCAATGTTGGTATCGAACATTGGTTTAGGCTGGTTTGATGCTCAATTCAAAACCTACGACAAGATGCAAAAGGATCTTCACGAGTTGGCAGAGCCAGGTTTTGTGGAGTACAAGAGTAGTGAGTTGATTATCAAACATCTCGAAGAGAATGGCTTTAAGGTTGAGCGTGGCGTAGCCAATATGCCAACTGCCTTTGTGGCAACATTCGGCGAGGGTAAACCTGTTATGGGTGTGCTTGCCGAGTATGATGCGCTACCTGGCCTTTCGCAAGACACAACCGCCTGCTTCAACCCTCGCGTTGAAGGTGGTTATGGACACGGTTGCGGCCACAACCTCATCGGTACAACGGCCGTTTCTGCAGCAGTGGCAGTATCGAAGTGGCTCGCTCAAGGACACCAGGGAACAATCAAGCTCTTTGGTTGCCCTGCCGAAGAGGGCGGAGGTGCAAAGACCTATATGGTGCGCGAGGGAGTATTCGATGGTGTAGATTGCGCCATCTCGTACCACCCTCTATCACAGAATCAGATACTTCGCGACACCTGGGCTGCAAAGATTGGCATAATCTTCGACTTCGAAGGTGTGACCTCACACGCAGGAGGTGCCCCACACCTCGGTCGCTCGGCACTTGACGGTGTAGAGGCTTTCAATATGATGATGAATATGAATCGCGAGCACTTCCACCAAAATAGCCGAGTTCATTACGTTATTACCAATGGTGGCGAGGCTCCGAATATTGTACCCGACAAGGCGCAGGTCTACTATTACCTCCGTCACCAGAATCCGGAAGTTGCAAAAGATATTCTACAGCGCACTATCGCCGCTGCCAAGGGTGCGGCGATGGGTACTGGCACAACCGTAAAATATAGTTTTGTGGCGGGTTCGTATTCGATGTTATGCAACACTCACCTTGGTCGTATGGCGCAACGCAACCTTGAGAAGGTGGGTGGTGTAAAACTTACCGATGCAGAGAAAGCCTACCTTGAGGAGTTGTATCGCAATGCTGGACTACCCGCTCCCGATTTCTCAAAGTTCGAGCAGGTTCAACCATTCCAGGAGAATATTTCCAGCGTAGGTGGCAGCTCTGACGACACAGGTGACGTTTCGCAGGTTGTACCTCTCTGCCGAGTTGAGACCTGCTTAGGCGCAATTCACACTTGGCACTTCTCCTCAATTGCCGGAACATCAATCGCTACAAAGTCGATGCTCAATGCTGCCAAGACCATATACCTCACCTTCATCGAGCTCTACAAAAATCCTAAGGAGTTGAAGAAGATTCGCGAAGAGTGGGAGGCTGTACAGGGTAAAGATTACAAATATGAGTGTCTGGTCGGCAACGAACCGCCAGCATTGGAGTATTACAGAAATATAGCCAAAAAGGCAAATAGATAATAGTTGTAATATAGCAAAGAAAAATCGCCAAGATTAGCTTGGCGATTTTTTTTTAGCATCTTAGCGATTTGGAGAAAATCTCCATCTTCTCTGGCTCGGAGCAGGAGACGACAATCTTTTTGCCGTTGAAAAGTTTTATTAGGAAGAGGTCGTCAAAACTTGTGGCGTAGAGTTTGAATGAGCCTATTCCCGACTTGTAGTAGTTGCCATACCAGCCAAAGAAGCCTGAAACACCACCTGTACGTATTGCCCCTCGCAAAGCATTTTTATGAAGTCGCTCGATATTCTCAACCTCATCTGCATCGACCACCACACTCCTATAACGGCGAAGTATAACCATTTTTTGAGCCCCAATCTCCAAGCGTTGTGGAGCCAATCCCTCGCAGATAAGTACCGTTGGAAGCATCGTCACATTAAAGAGCTCGAGCGGCACGAGATAGGAAATCACCTCCTCCGAAGTGTATATTTCCCACAACAACCACACCGATAGGCCAAACCATAGACCAAACACAGCGAAGGTCATAATCCAAAGTGTACGACTCCACTCAAATGGCACAGTATAGAATTTCTTATCACCCATAACCTTTCAACTTCTCTCGTCTCTCGTCTAACTAGAACTGCACCTTCACTCCCACGGTAAACGAAGCTCCCATAGCACGATAGAATGCCCATCGATAGGTTGGCAACACATCGCCAAGGAGGTTGTTTCCCTCGGCAAAAAGTGTCCAGGTTTTATTCACTCGCCAATCGGCATAGGCACTCAAATTAAGCGATGTGCGAGCCTTGAACGGAGACACCATCTGCGCTGGAGTTGTGGCAGTTGGTACAAATAGCGAATAGTCCTGAACGCAGCTCCACACTGTTGCACCATACAACTCGGCGGATAGGCCCAAGGTAAACTTTTTGTGCGAATAGCGTACTTTCAACATCGCCTCAATATCGGGCATTGCACCTGCCAAATCCTCATCACCCAACTTCGCAAAATTGTTGTAGAGCGAGCCTTTAAGCTGTGCTGTAATCATCAACTCGGAGATTGGTTTGTAGTCTACGGCTCCGCACAACGACCATATATTGCGCTTTGCTGTCGTAACATCAAAGAATATCTGATTGACATTATACCAATAGACAGCATTATTCATAAATGACATATTGGCATAGAAGCGGTAAGCGAACTTACTGCTTGCCGAGTGTCCGGAAACTCCGAATCGTACATTATACAACGAGGTATTTGGCACTACCCTACTCGCCTGCACCAGGCCTCCATTTTCGCCAAATATTGTGACATACGGATTTTGCTTAACCAACGAGTGGTAGCTATTATTCTGCAACTCGCCATCAACCTCCACATACGGCACAGCCTTACCGTTATCACCCACATTCAGCGATACATTCAATACGGGGAAGGCGTGCCATCTCGCACGCTTAACATCGGCCGTATTGTTGTCATAGTAGAGCTTAAGGCCTACATTCATATCGATGAGTCCTCCCGAGCGATGACGATAGAGAATCTTTGTTCCTACAATCGAATTGTCGTAGCCCTTCAACGCACGCAAACCGTAATAACCGCTATAATCTACATCTATCGAGCAGGCGCTACGTTTGGTGATCTCGCGAGCTAAAGCTACACCTGCCGTTGTATTAATCTGCTGATAACGAGCCCCCTGCACGAGAGTCTGCGACTTGTCGTTATACAAATCCGCCGAGGCGTAGACCTTGAAGTTGAGGTGTCGGTAATCGGCGAATGTATCACCAAAGCTAACGGCAAGTTTCATATCCTCGTAGTCGATTTTACGGCGCTTATACTCTAAGATAGGTGTACCATCCTCGGCATACTCATTATGCCAAGGGTAGCGGTGATAGGTATCCATAGAGTAGCTCAAATCACCCTCGAGCGTGTAACGACCAATGTATTTTCCACCCACAACACCAAACTTGTTATTCATCTGCATCGAGCGATTATCTTTGTAGATGTTGCCATCTACACCGCTATATGTCTTTCTCGAATACTCACCGTAGTGATTAGCATAACCCATTATATAACCAACATCGGCACGATGCGACATAGCATACAAATCGCCAATGGTATTGAGAGGAAAGCCCGCACCAAATTTCAGATAGAAGGGGTAGTGACGTTGATACTCCCAATAGGTAACTGTCGCAGGATTAAAGCGATGTGTTCCGAGAGCCGAAGCAAACGAACGCGGAGTAATTGTGTAGTCTATCTCGGGACGTAGGGTGATTGTATCTACCATATTTGGAGCAACCTCCATCTTGCGAGCCTTGCCAATTTCGGGAGCATACTCCTTGGTCACTTCTACCTGCTTCTCAACCTGCGCCAACAACTCGAGAGGTAGCGCAAGGAGCACCATTGCTAATAAAATATATCGTTTCATCTTTAGTTCAATTTTTCGAGTTTAGACTGAGCCTCCGCCACAATACCATCATCGGCAGGGGTATAACCATCGACTACACTACGATAAGTAGCCTTTGCCTGGAAGAGATCGTTGCGTGCAACATATATATCACCAAGCAGGATAAACGCCTTACCAAGCCAATATGAGTGAGGTGTTTTACTATCTGCCAAAGCGTAGATTCGTTTTTCACTCTCATCGTGTTTACCCTCCGCAAATAGAGCCTCGATTAGACGATAAGCCGACTCTGCACCCTCGACATTCGACACATCGGCAGCCAACATCTCGTAAATCTTGCGAGCCTCGGCAACCTCCTCGCGCGAGGAGTGCACCTTCGCCTTTGCAAATCGAACCCTGCGCAACATCGCAGCATCGACGTCAGCCATCGTATCCAAATCGTTTGCCATAGCAAGCAGGGCATCGTCATCTCTACGCAAAAGCACCGATTCGGCATATCCATTTGCTGCATCGGTACGAGCTGCAGCACTATCCACAACATCGTACATTCGGCGGAATGCCAATGCAGACTCATCGTAGATGCGATTATCGAACGTCACTCGAGCCAACTTTTCAACCACTGGCACTGTGTATTGGTTGAGAGGTTGCTCGGCGAGCAATTTCAGACTCACAATAGCTTGATCAAGGCTATCGCTTTTGAGATAGCAATCGCTCAAGCAGAAGAGTGCATCATTGGTATAGTATCCTTTAGGATAGGCAGCCAAATAGCTCTTTAGGTGGGCAATAGCATCGGTTGTACGCTCGGCAAGATAGATATTTTGAGCCGCACGGAACGACAACGAATCGCGAGTCATAAGGCTCAAATCACACTCCACGCCTGTACGCTCGGCATAGTCGAAGTAATCGTTGATATTACCCTTGGCAACATAGATCTCGCGCACACTCTGAATTGCATCTTTAGCCGCCTTGGATTGCGGTGCTGCCGAGATAATCTTATCGTAGTAGTGGAGCGATTTATCGCTATTTCCGAGATTGAAATGCACCAATCCCAAATCGAGCAACGCAGGTGTATAGTATTGCGATTGAGGATACTCTGCAACAAAATTCTCCAATACCGAAGCTCCATCAGCATAGCGTCCGAGCGACACATAGGTGCGACCAAGCTCGTAGGCTGCATCGTCATTATAATCGCCGCAGTTTTCGCCAACCATCTGTCTCAAAGCACCAATCTTGGCTGTGATTTTTCCCGCCAAACCGAGCGAAATTGCACGTTGATACTTAGCATAATCCTGCTCGGCAGTTCCAAGAGCCACAGCACCCTCGTAGCTCTTCACCGCATCGGCATACTTTCGCTGCGAATACTGCGCATCGCCCAAGCGATTGAAAGCATCAGCACGATAACGATCTGCCGTTTTGTAGAGCCACACAAAACCCTCAAAGGCCTTTTGACTCTTTGCCATGTTCTCCTGGGTGAAGTGGGCATAGCCTAAGTTATATAGCGCCATCTTATACTCTCGCTCCGACTTAGGCGCGCGTTTTAGGTAGCTATTGTAATACTCTATCGCCTTGGCGTAGTTCTCCAAGTTGTACTCTATTTCGCCCAACCAAAAGAGACAGAGTGCATTATACTTAGGACTTACGCCTATAGACTGCGACTCGAGCAGTGCCGACTTTGCCTTAGCATAGTCGCTTGCCATAAACGACTCCAAGCCATTGAAGTAGGCTATCTTCTGCAATGCCGCACGCTGCGTACCATCGGGATTAGGAAACGCCTTTATCGCCTTGTACGCCATCTCATAATCGTGCGAATTGTAGTATGCCGCAATCAGCAACTCTCGCGCATCATCCACACGCTCCGAATCGGGATACTTTGTTACATAGCGAGTCAGCACATTTATCGACTCATTAAATGTTCCGCCACCCGTTTCGAAGAGCAACTTTCCGTAATTGAAAAGTGCATCTTCCGAAATCTCGTTATTAAGTTTTTCGTCTGCTGCCATTGCAAAGGCATGTATGGCCTGACGCTTATCACCACGGCGAATATAGCAATCTGCCAAGTGATACGAAGCATTCTGCGCCAACTCGTCCGAACCCTCTGCCACCTTTCGCAACGCATCAATGGCTGTTGCATAGTCGGTCGAACGATATGCCGAGTAGCCGAGAATATAATACTCCTCACGTCCCATTTTACCGCCCGAACGCTGATACATCGACATATAGAGGAACGACTTATTGTAGCCTTGCAAGCGATACCAAGCCTCGGCAATAACACGCATCAACTCCGTACGTTCCACCTCCACCGATTGTTTCAAGAGGTCATCGCCATTTTTCACGACATAGTGATAGTTACCTCTCGCAAACTCTATCTGGAAGAGGTAGTAAGGGATTACCTTTGAGTAGTTATCACTATTCTTTAACGACTCGAAGCCTCTATATGCCTCCTTATACTCACCACGAGCATAGTGGATATAGGACTTGTAATAGACTGCGTGGTCGGCATAATCACCTACAAGAGAGAGAGTGGAGAAGAGTTCGTACGCCTTATCGTAGTTGCCCGAAGTAAACTCGATATAGCCCATTCTCATATTGTATCTCTCCTTATCCTCCGCCGAGAGAGCCTTATACGACACCCTGCCAAGATACTCTCGAGCCTCTTTGTACTCCTCACGCTCACAATAGTACATCGCAAGCATAAAGCGAACATCATTCACGTGCACCGACTCGGGATAGCGGCGCAAGAAGGCAAGCATAATCTTCTCGGCATCGTTGTCCTTCAACTCAGCAGCACAACGTACCAACAGAAAATCGATGTAGCGAGCTAAAGGTTCGTCATCAATCGAAATATCCTGACGCAGGAGACGAAGCTCGTGTCGAGCCTCTCCGTATCGACAATGTTCAATCAACGATGTTGCACGCTCGGTCGCACGCTTCACATCGGGCGAAACATCCGCTTCTGCCAACGCTATATTCATCACTGCCAACAACAGCACCAACAAACTTTTCCTCAACATAGTAACGCTATATCTCTTAATTTAGGCAAAGATACAAAAAAAATGAGAATTAAGAATCGAGAATAGAGATTTTTTAATTAAAAATTAAAAGTCTACTTTTTTGCGCTAATACAAGCACCGACCACGCAGAGAGAGATTCTCTGCGTGGTCGCCCTATCGGAACCCATCATTCCGAGCGAATGCAATGAGCGTGGAAATCTCCATTATTGCTATTAAAATTAAAGTGGGAGATTGCCGCAGTCGCTCCGTTCCTTCGCAATGACGGAGGGTGCAAAAAAAGAGTGGAGAAATCAAATCTCTCCACCCCTCTAAATTTAGAACTCTCGCGATTAGTTCTGCGCTGGAGTCTCAGTAGTTGCTGGAAGCTCTGCCTGTGGCATCTCAACCTGCTCGGTAGCAGGAGCCGAAAGCATCTCGAGGTCGCTTGTTGCGCCCGACTTACCAGCCTCATGCAACTTACCACCAATAAATACAGTCGAAAGCAACGACAAAGCGAGAACTACAACTGCAGCACCCCAAGTAAACTTCTCCAAGAAGTCTGCGGTCTGACGAACACCCATAACCTGGTTCGATGCACCGAAGTTAGATGCCATACCACTCTTTGGGTTCTGAACCAACACTGCAAGCACCATCAATACGCTTGCGATAAGAATCAATACAATCAAAAATGTGTACATAGTCTATCTGTTTTTAATTATTTTTCTCGATATTTTCGATTTTCTCGGCAAAGTAAATACTTTTTTCCGAATTTAGCAAACTTAATTTGCGATATATTTCAATAGCCTCGTTTTTTAACCCTTGTGCAAGGTATATTTCAGCTATCTCTTCACTCACCAAATCGTCCTCGTCATCTATCTCCGCTTCGATGCAAACTTCGTTCTCCACATCACCCTCTTCTGCCACGATTCGATAGTCGTTTTTGCGCAAGAAACGAGCTATTATCTCGCCCTCGCTTTCCTCGGTAATCTTCGCAATATCAATATGATAGCGACACGAATTGCCTTCAGGATTATCCTTCAAAACACTTGCGACCGAGAACCAGGGATAGCGCTCCAATAGAGCCTCCAACTCGGCAGCAGAAATCTCATCTCCTCTCAAATATCTCTCCACCAACGACATATTTTCACTACCAATTTGAGGCTGCCGCCATAAATATATCGGTTACAATCTGATCGACAATCTCGGGGATAAGCGTTCCCTCCACTTCGGTGAGCAGCTTTGTAGAGTCGTAATCGGCATATGCCGAGAAGTTTCTTGCCTTGAACGAAGCCTTATCGTCAATAACATTTGTAAAATTAACCTTCACGGTAATTGTTAAACGGTTTTGCAAGGCATACTCATTACTCGACACCGAAGATGTAGTCGAGGTATAACCCACAATCTCACCCTCAAATGCAAAATCACCACCCTCTGGCACCTGCACCAAACGTGTTCTCGTAGCGAAACGTTGTGTCAGCTCATCGGTCAAGGTTGCACTCAATATAGGTGCAACCATAGGTGCGTTATTAGGAAAATACGCCACCGAAAAGGTCTTAGCATCGGGCGGAATAGATGCACCCGACAATGTATATTTTACAGTACAACCGCTTGTTAATACGAACATTACGGCACACAACGCAAAGATTATTCTCTTCATTCTTACTCCTCTATATTAAGCTCCTTTATTTTACGATACAATGTACGCTCCGACATAAACAACTCGGCAGCAGCAGCACGGCGACTACCTCCATTGCGGCGTAGAGCCTTCACTATCTGTTCGCGTTGCATATCGGCTTTGGTCATCTCACGCGCAACCTCCTCGACAACCTCCTCCTCGGCATACACCTCGTCTACTACGGAGGCAGAGGTCGATGCGTGAGGTAGAAGCGCACGCACCTCCTTAGGCTCGGCAGGAGTCGGAGTTGAGCGATATGAAGAGTATCCACTATGCAAATCGGCAAGCATACGCTTCAAATCGTTAATATCGCTACGCATATCGAACAATATCTTATAGAGTAGCTCGCGTTCCGAGTTCATATCCTCCACCCTTGCCGACTGCGTAACACTCGGCGAGGCTGCCGAAGACTCGTCAATAAGGTACTTGGCGAGTATCTGCGGAGTTATGTCGCGCGACTCCTCGATAGCCGAAATCTGCTCTGCCACATTCTTGAGCTGACGAACATTACCACGCCAATAGTAATTCTCGAGCATAGCTCGAGCCTCGCTATTCAATGCTATGACTGGCATCTTATACTGTGTTGCCACCTCTGTTGCAAAGCGGCGGAAGAGGAGATGAATATCCTCGGGCCTCTCACGCAAGGCAGGGACCGTAATAGGCACCGTATTCAGGCGGTAGTAGAGATCCTCGCGGAAACGTCCATCCGCAATAGCCTTCATAAGGTTAGAATTGGTCGCCGCCACAACTCGCACATTTGTCTTCTGCACCTTTGCCGAACCTACACGAATAAACTCGCCAGTCTGTAACACTCGCAATAGGCGCACCTGTGTAGCAAGCGGAAGCTCACCCACCTCGTCAAGGAATATCGTACCTCCGTTAGCCTCCTCGAAGTATCCTTTACGAGCCTCGATGGCCCCCGTAAATGCGCCCTTCTCGTGCCCAAACAGCTCCGAATCGATAGTACCTTCGGGTATTGCGCCGCAATTCACAGCCACATATTTATTGCTATGTTTACGTGCCGAATAGTCGTGTATAACCTTCGGGAAGAACTCCTTTCCCACGCCACTCTCACCCGTAATAAGCACTGTCAAATCGGTTGGAGCCACACGCAATGCAACCTCCAATGCCCTATTCAGCAATGGAGAGTTACCAATAATACCATATCGTTGTTTTACCGATACTAATGCGCTATTATCCATTATTTACTATTTTCTATCTGTTCTGGGGTTATACGCAACGCCTCCATTGCCGCATCGTCACCCTCCGCTAAGGTCGAAACATAGTAACCATAGCCTATCGCCGCAATCGCCGCCAAGACAATCAACACCGCCACCACCACTACAAAGTCAAACTTTTTGCGAGGCTTAATCGGTGTTTTCGGAACGATAGGGGCACTAAGGTTAGGGATACTAGTTTTTTTAGGGCATTCAGGCTCTTGCTCCTTAGCAATAACCTCCTTGCTTTCCGTCTCTACTATTGGTTGCGGGATATACGGCTTTGCTTTGGGAAGCTCACCCTGCACCTGGGGATAAAGCCGCAAACACTTTGTTGAAGGTTCAACGCGCAGTGTTCCCACCTCGCCCATACGGCAATAACCATATTGCTCCAACTCGTGGCGCACCTTGAAAATAAAGCGGTCTATCATAATAGCACTCTCCATCTCGCTCAACCCCTTGGCACTCAACAACGAAGCAAGGACGCCATCGTCCGTACGTAACAAATCGGAGAAGATTCGTTCACCCGACTCCTTCACCACAAAGGCTCCAAAGCCAGGAACAACCAATCGGCGATTGGTCTGCAAATACTCCGATATTACTTCAACTACAATGTTCATATTTTTATTTAGCCCTTGGCCATTAGCCATTAGCTCTTTTTAGTTGAGAGTTGAGAGCTTTTTCTTTAATTCTCAATCCTCAATTTTCAATCCTCAATTATACAATTTATTTGCTCTTTGCGGCAATAACCGAATCGATATAGGCCTTAATCTTTGGCTTTGGATCCTCCCAACCCTCAGGCTTGATAACTTTATTATCCTTAGGGTTGTAGTGAGGCTTTCCATCTGGCCACAACTTAGCCATATTCGCCTTCTGCACGATATCGAACAACTCGTCTGCCTCCAAGCCCATCTCGACCATTGTGCCGAGAGCGAAGTACATCAAGTCGATCATAGCGTCAGCCTGCTCGTAGATGTCGTCTGCAATCAAGAACTCGGCAACCTCCTCGTTCATCCACTTTGCGCGGCTCAAAGCGCGCTTCTTTGCTATCATTAAAGGCTGCTCTGCCACTGGATGTCCGAACTTCTCGTGAAATTCACGAACATCATTCCACTCTTTCTTCATAATTTTCGTTTTATTTTATACTTTTACTTTCGTCTCAAGCTATTCGTTTTACAACGGGCGCTTTTACCCATTTTATATCAAGGTGCAAAGATACAAAAAAGTTTTACTTTTTATGCTTTGTTGGCGACTTTTTATTATCTTTGCCCAAAATATAACACAAAAAGCTATTCTTATTATGAAAAAAACACTCCTTCTTATTGGTGCAGTAGCGATGGCTCTCGTGGCGCAGGCAAAAGACTACTCCCTTTCGACACCAAACTCTACACTTATCATTTCAGCAAAGGAGGGTGAAGCTCCAATGTTCCGCTACTATGGCTCACGTGCCGAGGTTAGCGATGTTCGTGGTGCTGGCCGAATGATTAACGGCCAGGAGGCTTACCCTGCTTATGGTACTCGTTGCGACCGTCCATTCGCTTCGCTCGTAAAGCAGCACGATGGCGACAATGCCGCAAAACTCGTACTCGAAAAGGTTATCGAGAGCAAAGAGGGCACCGTTTCGACCCTCTCGTTCTTGTTGCGTGATGTAGCACACCCAACTCTTGCCGTAAAGTTGAACTACTCGGCATACTCGGACTGCGACATCGTGAAGATGAACGCAGAGTACATCAACGAGGGCAAGAAGCCTATCGTTTTGCAGAAGTATCTCTCGGCTGTTCTCCCTATTCAGTCGGACAACTGCGTATTGCTCCACCTCGACGGAACAACAAAGAATGAGTTTAACGAGCATATCGAGCCACTTACAAATGGTGTTAAAATCATCTCGGCACAGGCAGGTTCACAGGTTTCGAAGCATGTGAATGCATCGTTTATGCTCGGTTTGGATGGTCGTCTCGACGAGACCAACTGTCCCGTTGTTGCAGGTACTCTCGTTTGGATGGGTAACTTCCACTTCGAGTTCCACAACACACTCCAAAATAGAGCCAGAACACTCTTTATGGGTGGTATCAACCCTGCTGCAAGCGACTACACTTTGGCAGCAAAGCAGTCGCTCGCAACACCAGAGATGGTTTTCGCATACTCGACCGAGGGTAAGGGTGGCGTAACCCGCACACTCCACCGTTGGGCTCGCAAATATCAGCTCCTCGACGGCACAAAGCAGCGTGAAGTGTTGCTCAACTCGTGGGAGGGTGTTCACTTCGACACTACCGAGGAGAACTTAAATGGTATGATTACCGACTTTGCAAAGCTCGGTGGTGAGATGTTCGTTGTGGATGACGGTTGGTTTGGACCAAAATATCCTCGTAACAATGGCGTATCGTCGTTGGGCGACTGGGGTATTGCAAAGTCGAAGTTGCCTAATGGCATTCGTCCAATCATCGACCTCACTCACAAGCACGGAATGAAGTTCGGCATCTGGATTGAGCCTGAGATGGTAAATGTAAAGAGTGAACTCTACGAGAAGCACCCTGATTGGGTATTGCGTCACCCCGATTTCGAGCCTTCGTATGGTCGTGGTGGTGGTCAAATGCTACTCGATTTGACAAATCCGAAGGTTCAGGACTATGTATTCAGCATCGTAGATGACCTTCTCACCGAGAACCCTGATGTGTATTACATCAAGTGGGATAACAATATGGAGATGTATAATACATCGTCGCTCTACCTTCCAAAGGCGTTGCAGTCGAACTTGCAGGTAGATTTCACTCTCGCTCTCGAAAAGATTTTGAAGCGTATCCGTGCGAAGTATCCAAACCTTATCATCCAGCTTTGTGCTTCGGGTGGCACTCGTATGAACTACGGCTTTATGCCATACTTCCAGGAGATGTGGACAAGCGACCAGACCGATGCTTACCACCGTATTCACATCCAGTGGGGTGCGCTCAACTTCTTCCCTTCGAATATGTTGGCTGCGCATGTGGGTTCGGCATACAGCAAATATACACAGCGTCTTGTGCCTATCAAGTTCCGTTTCGATGTAGCTTCGATGTGCCGACTCGGAATGGAGATGGTACCTGCAAAGTTGAACCCTTCGGAGCGTGAGTATGCAAAGCGTGCTATCGCAGAGTACAAGGTTATTCGCCCAATCGTACAGCAGGGCAACCTCTACCGCCTTATCTCGCCTTACGATGGCGACAAGAGCTTCACTTCGTTGATGTATACAAGCGAGACAAAGGACAAGGCCGTAGTATTCGTATACCGCCACCTCGTTTGGCGTGAGATGGCAGAGCCTATCATCCGCTTGCAGGGCTTGAAGGCCGATGCCAAGTATCGCATCCGTGAGGTTGCACCAGAGGTTGAGGGTAAGCCTGTACGCATCAATGGCAAGGTCGTAAGTGGCAAGATGTTGATGGAGGAGGGAATCGTAATTCCTGAACTCTCAAAGAGTTTCAAGTCGAATGTGCCACTCAGCGAGATTCGCCCTACCAACGACTGGAAGAGCGTAATTCTCGAACTTACCGAGGTGAAATAATAGCCCAAGCAGATGATTACAAAGGCTGAATTTAAGTGCTCGTCGGAGCGCATCTCGCAGGTGCCGAAGGATTCGTTGAAGGATATTGCCTTCATCGGCCGAAGCAATGTGGGAAAGTCGTCGCTTATCAATATGCTCACCCGCCACAAGGGGTTGGCAAAGGTGTCGGCTACGCCAGGCAAGACCAAGTTGATAAACCACTTCCTCATCAACAAGCAGTGGTATTTGGTCGATTTGCCAGGCTATGGCTATGCCCGCACCTCGAAGCGTGAGCGCGGAGCCTTCGCAAAAATCATTTTGGACTACGTATTCAAGTGCGAGAAGATGCACTTCCTCTTTGTGCTGATAGATTCTCGCCTGGAGCCGCAGAAGATAGATTTGGAGTTTATAGAGATGTTGGGCGAAGGAGGCGTACCTTTTGCCCTCATCTTCACCAAGTGCGACAAACAATCGGCGACACAGACACAGCGCAGCGTTACAGCCTATAAAAAACGTCTATCGGAGCAGTGGGAGGAGATGCCTCCGATGTTGCTCTCATCGAGCGAAAATGGGCAAGGACGCGAGGAAATATTAGAGTTTGTTAATAAAATTTTAGCAGAAACTGCCGAATAGTAGTAGAATAAATAAAAAGGAGTGCTATCTTTGTGCTCTCAAACTGAAGAAAACTCAATTAAACATATAAGTTTATGGCTATCCACAAAATTAAATTCTTTACAGGTCGCGCATCGCGCTACTTGGCAGAAAAAATCGTCGCTGCATACGGTACAACTCTCGGCGAATGCGAGGTTGTAGAGTTCAGCGATGGTGAGTTCCAACCACACTTTATCGAGTCGATTCGTGGTTGCACTGTATTCATTATTCAATCAACATTCCCTAAGTCGGATAACTTGATGGAGCTGTTGATGATGATTGATGCAGCAAAGCGTGCTTCGGCTTACAAGGTTGTTGCTGTTATTCCTTATTTCGGTTGGGCACGCCAGGATCGTAAGGATCGTCCACGTGTACCTATCACATCGGCTCTCGTAGCAAATATGCTCACAGTGGCTGGCGCAGACCGCGTTATGACGCTCGATTTGCACGCAGACCAGATTCAGGGATTCTTCGATGTTCCTGTTGACGCTCTCTATGCAAGCGGCATCTTCATCCCTTACATCAAGAGCCTCAATATCGACAACCTCTCTATCGCTTCGCCAGATATGGGTGGTGCAAAGCGTGCAAGCTCGTACGCTAAGTTGCTCAACACCCCAATCATCATCTCGCACAAGGAGCGCGCAAAGGCTAATGTTGTTGGCTCGATGACCGCTATCGGCGAGGTTGAGGGTCGCGACATCTTGATTGTAGATGATATGATTGACACTGCAGGTACTATCTGTATGGCTGCAAATATGTTGATGGAGCGTGGTGCAAAGAGTGTTCGTGCCGCAATCACCCACCCAGTATTGTCGGGTAAGGCTTACGATCGCATCAATGAGAGCGCATTGCAGGAGGTTATCGTAACCGATACTATTCCGCTCAATCCGGAGAAGGATTTGCACAAGTTCACAGTTCTTTCGTGTGCCGACATCATTGCAGAGTGCATTGAGCGCGTACACAACTACCAGTCTATCTCTTCGCTCTTCTACAAATAGGAGTCAAGAGACGACCGTCATATATCATATAGTGTAACGAGAGGCTAAATCTATTTTTAGCAAG
>JAZOWM010000027.1:0-12886 GCA_045659225.1 Alistipes sp. | reverse complement strand
TCGGTTAAGTTGAACGGTAATTCGCTCTACGATAGCTTCAATGTAGTTGATGGCGAGCCTGTAATCGACAACGCTGCTAAGACTATCACCTTCAAGATCGACAAGTTCGACACTACAAAGAACTACCACTATGTAAGCCCAGGCTTCAAGTATACCAACGAGGAGGATGATAACTGGGGAGTTCAGACTGAGAACTTGCGTTTGACTCAAGTTGAGGGTGCAGCTATTATGCCAGATATGGGCTTGTAGTAAATAACTCAAATGCGGATTTAATGCCCGACTGCTTTTCGAAGCGGTCGGGCTTTTTTTTTGTGCGGTGGGGGGGGAGATAGGGGAGATAGGGGTGATAGGGGTGATAGGGATTCTGGGGGTACTAGGGGTCCTAGGGAGAAAAACACTTATAAAAATTGCAAATATGCGATTGAATTCTTATATTTGTGATAATGAATAATCTTAATTCTCATATTGGTCCATATAAAACACTCAAGGGGTATCGTAAGGCTGAAGTAATCTACGATATGACCTTCTATTTCTGCAGGAAGTATCTTAAAAGTGGCGACCGCACTGTTGATCAGATGGTGCAAGCGGCTCGTTCGGGTAAGCAGAACATAATAGAAGGAATGGCTGTAGGTGAGACCTCAAAAGAGGTGATGCTCAAGTTGCTCTATATTGCGAAGGGTAGCCTACAAGAATTGCTTGCAGATTATGAGGACTACTTGCGTGTGCGCAGCTTGAGAGTATGGGAGTCCGATTCGGAGGAGGTCGAGGCTATGCGTAAGTTAGGCATTGAACACGATGATAGTGTATTCTTTTTGTCACTTGCGGAGACTCGTAGCGATGAAGTCGTTGCCAATATGATTATAGTATTGATTCATCAGGCTGATGTCTTGATTAGGAACTATTATAATTGGCAATATAAGAAATTTCTGAAAGAGGGTGGCTATCGCGAAAAGCTGACAAGAGAGCGTCTTGCTCATCGCAATAATGAATAGCCCCCTATATCCCCTATTTCCCCCATTAACCCTATTATTTTATGCCCGAAAAATCCACTTTTTCGGGCAAATAGTTTGCAATTCAAAAAAAACTTTGTAACTTTATAAAACGATTTCGGAATGAACGAAACTAAAGAACACTTAAAACTATAAATGCTATGAAAAATTACTCACCAAAAGAGATTAAGAACATCGTTCTGATTGGCGCTCCAGGCTCGGGTAAAACTACCTTGGCGGAGGCTATGGCGTATGAAGGTAAGGTTATTGACCGTCGTGGTAGTATCGAAAACAACAACACTTTGTCGGACAATACTGACATCGAGCACGAGTACAAACGCTCGATCTATGCGACAACCCTCTTCACAGAGTTTATGGGCCGCAAGCTCAACATTATCGACTGCCCAGGTTCGGACGACTTCTGCGGAAACCTCTTCTCGGCATTCAAGGTAGGTGACGTGGGCGTGATGCACGTGAACGCACAGACTGGCTGGGAGGTAGGAAACGTTATCCAGGGACGCTATGCACGCATCTTGAACAAGCCACTCATCGCCGTAGTGAATCAGCTCGATGGCGAGAAGGCTTCGTACGAGAACGCTCTCGAGACTATGCGCGACAAGGCTTCGGTTAAACCAGTTATCGTGCAGTATCCTGTAAACCAGGGTGTTGGCTTCGATTCATTCATCGATGTGTTGATGATGAAGATGTACCGCTTCACCGATGAGAACGGTACTCGCGAGGAGTTGGATATCCCAGAGAGCGAGATGGAGAAGGCTCTCGACTTGAACCGTGAGTTGATTGAGACTGCAGCAGAGCACGATGACGCTTTGATGGAGCTCTACTTCGAGAAGGGCACGCTCACTCAGGACGATATCCGCTCGGGCTTGAAGATTGGTGTTGCTAAGCGTAAGGCGATGCCTGTATTCTGCGCAAGCGGTAAGAAAGATATTGGTACAAAGCGACTTATGGAGTTTATCATCAACGTTGCTCCAGGTCCAACTGTAGCTCCTGCATTCCCTGCAACCGATGGTTCGGAGGTTGCGGCAGACGACACCGCACCTGTGGCTTTGTTCGTATTCAAGTCGCAGATGGAGGGTCACATTGGCGAAATCAACTACTTCCGCGTAGTTAGTGGTAAGCTCACCGAGGGTATGGAGTTGGTGAACTCGCGCACAGGCAACAAGGAGAAGCTCTCGCAGTTGTTTGCTGTAGCGGGTAAGAACCGTATCAAGGTTTCGGAGCTCTCGGCAGGTGACATCGGTTGCACCGTAAAGCTCAAGGGTACACGCACAAACGATACTTTGGCTGCGCCAAATGCGCCTATCACCTTGGAGCCTATCGTATTCCCAGAGCCTCGCTACCGTGCAGCTGTTAAGGCGAAGGTTCAGGCTGACGAGGAGAAGCTCGGCAAATTGTTGCTCGATGCTCGCTTCGAGGATCCTACAATCCTTGTTGAATACTCGAAGGAGCTCAAGCAGACTATCATTCAGGGTCAGGGTGAGCATCACCTCAACATCTTGCGTAACCGCATTGCAGCGGAGAACAAGGTGGAGATGGAGTTCTTTGCACCTAAGATTCCGTATCGTGAGACTATCACCAAGGTAGCCCAGGCAGACTACCGCCACAAGAAGCAGTCGGGTGGTGCAGGTCAGTTCGGTGAGGTACATATGGTTATCGAGCCTTACTATGAGGGCATTGCTGAGCCATCGAAGTATAAGGTAAACGGCAAGGATATCACCGTGAATATCAAGGGTAAGGAGGAGTACGACCTCGAGTGGGGTGGTAAGCTTCAGTACTATAACTCGATTGTCGGTGGTGCTATCGATGCACGCTTTATGCCTGCAATCTTGAAGGGTGTGATGGAGAAGATGGATGAGGGTCCGTTGACTGGTTCGTACGCTCGCGACATCCGCGTTACTATCTACGACGGTAAGATGCACCCAGTAGATTCGAACGAAATCTCGTTTAAGCTCGCTGCTCGTAACGCATTCAAGGAGGCGTTCCGCAATGCAGGCCCGAAGATTATGGAGCCTATCTACAATGTGGAGGTGCTTACTCCAACCGACTATATGGGTGCGGTTATGAGCGACTTGCAGAACCGTCGTGCTATGATTATGGGTATGGAGTCTGCTAAGGGCTTCGATAAGCTCACAGCACGCGTACCACTCGCAGAGTTGTACCGCTACTCAACAACCCTCTCATCACTCACCTCTGGTGCTGCAACCTACACTATGAAGTTTGATTCATACGAGCAGGTGCCAAGTGATGTTCAGGATAAGCTATTAAAAGCCTACACAGACACAGACGAGGAGTAAAAATTGTTCTGATGAGTTCTTTTTGCACGAATCTACGGAGAGCGGAATGCTCACATAGGCTTACTATGCTCCGCTTCCGCTCCCTTGCTTCGCACAAAAATAATCTCATCATAAGCGATTTTTAGAGAAGATGGGCGGAATCTCACGATTCCGTCCATCTCTATTTTTATACAACCACTTTTTAATGGCGAGCAGAGTGCAATTTTTAATTTCCAATTTTCAATTTTTAATTTAAGATTGCTATCTTTGTAATATGATATTGGATGAACTCGCCTTGACTTTTGTTCCTGACCTCGGTTCGAGAGGTATTGCGCACCTTATGGATATATATAATAGTGCGGAGGAGATCTATGCTCAAAAGGAGCATAACTTGATCCTCTGTGCCGAGTTGCGCAAGGATATTGCTACTCGAATCGCCCAAAAAGTGGGCTATGCCGAGGCTGAACGAGAGTTGCGCTACTGTGAGCAATATGGCATAAAGGCGGTGTCATACAACGATGACGATTATCCACCCCTTTTGCGTGAGGCTGCCGATAGACCACACGTTATCTACTCGGTGGGCGACATCGGGGCGCTGCAGTCGAAGCATATCCTCTCGGTAGTGGGTACAAGGCGCATAAGTTCCTATGGCGAGAGTGTTTGCGCGAAGGTTATACCCGAGTTGGCAGAGATGTTCCCCGACTTGGTAGTTGTAAGTGGGTTGGCGTTTGGCGTAGATGCTGCGGCACATCGTGCAGCATTGGCGGCAGGGGTGAGGACTGTGGGTGTTATAGCAAATAGATTGCCCGATATTACGCCTGCGCAACATCGTAATATTGCGAGAGATATGCTTGAGAGTGGTGGCGCAATTATCACAGAGCTTCACTCGCAGAGCAAGCAGAATGGAACATATTATATTCCGCGCAATCGCATAATAGCTGGCGTGGCAGAGGGTTTATTGGTTGTAGAGTCGCCTTCGAATGGTGGCTCGCTATCGACTGCCAAGGCGGCAGATGCCTACTCGCGAACTATTATGGCGGTACCTGGTCGTATCACCGATACGCGTTCCGAGGGTACAAATCACCTTATAAAGACAAATATTGCACAGTTAGTCACCTCGGCTCGTGATATAGCGGCTGCGTTGGGTTGGGAGATTGAGGGCGCTTTGCCCGAGAAGATGCGATTTGAGCCGCATCAGATTAACCCGAAAGAGAGAGTTGTTTACGATGCTATTGCCGAGAATAGCGATGGCGTGATGCTCGAGATTATAGCCGATAAAACGGGTTTGTCGATGTCGGAAGTGAGCGCAATATTGTTGAATATGGAGCTGTCGGGATTGGTGCGACAGTTGCCTGGAAAGATATATGTAATATGCTGATAGATACTCATTCACATATCTATGACGAGGCTTTCGACTGCGATCGCAAGATGGTTGTAGAGCGTGCTCGTGCCGAGGGGGTAGAGCGAATTATCCTCCCCGCGATTGATGGCGAGAGTAACGAACGATTATTCGATATGTGTCGCGAGTATGGCGACTATGTTGTACCGTTGATGGGACTCCACCCAACATCGATAAATGACAATCCTCGTTGGCGTGAGGAGTTGGCGGAGGTGGCACGATTGCTTGATAATCCGCCCCACGGCATCGAGCGATTTTATGGCGTTGGCGAGATAGGTTTGGACCTCTACTGGAGTAGAGATTGGCAGGCGGAGCAGACCGAGGCATTCAGGGCGCAGCTTGATATGGCACTGAAGCATAACTTGCCTATCGTGGTGCATACGCGTGATGCGTGGGAGGAGATGGCTCAGATTGTGGATGAGTATCGAGGTCGTGGCTTGCGAGGTATATTTCACGCCTTCTCGGCGGATGCTGCGATGTATGAAAGGTTGCGAGAGTGTGGCGATTTCGTGTTCGGCATAGGTGGCGTAGTAACCTTCAAGAAGAGTGCTTTGGCGGAGGTGGTAAAGTCTATGCGTTTGGAGGATTTAGTGGTCGAAACCGATTCTCCATACCTCACTCCTGCTCCACATCGTGGTACGCGCAATGAGTCATCGTATGTGCGCTTTGTAGCGGCGAAGATTGCAGAGCTGCAAAGTGTTGATTCTGCGGTGGTTGCCGAGCAAACAACAGCAAATGCAAAACGAATTTTTAGCATATAAAAACGATATGAAAAGAGCTGCTATATTGATTATTTACACCGGAGGAACGATTGGTATGCGCCGTAACGAAAACGGAACACTTGTGCCATTCGATTTCAATACCATCGAGCAGGAGTTTCCTGCGGTGCGAAACTTGAATGTCGATATATCGGTGTACAAGATGGAGGCTATAGACTCCTCGAATGTTACGCCCGAGCGTTGGAGTGAGTTGGCGCACGTCATTGCCGAGAATTATATGCAGTATGATGGCTTTGTAGTGTTGCACGGAACAGATACGATGTCCTACACCGCTTCGGCTCTCAGCTTTATGCTCGAGAATTTGGCAAAGCCTGTAATCTTTACGGGTAGTCAGATTCCGATGGGTATCTTGCGCACTGATGGTCGAGAGAATCTTATTACGGCTATAGAGATTGCCTCGGCTACAAACTCGGCAGGAGAGCCTATTGTTCCAGAGGTGGCGCTCTACTTCCAGAATCGACTATTCCGCGCAAACCGCACTTCGAAGCACTCGGCGGAGGCATTGAGTGCCTTCGAGTCGCGCAACCTCGCACCACTCGCCGAGGTGGGTGTGAATATCGTCTACAACCACTCGGTAATAAATCGTGTGGCGACTTGCGAGCCTTTGCGCGTGTGCGATAAGTTGAACGATAAGGTTGTAATCATAAAACTCTTCCCAGGATTGTCGCAGTGCTCTTTTGAGGCGATGCTTTCGGTAGAGGGTGTGCAGGGTGTAGTGCTCGAGACCTATGGTACAGGTAATGCCCCTACAGCAGAGTGGTTTATCGATGCTCTGAAGGGAACTATTGCACGAGGCATTGCAGTGGTGAATATTACCCAGTGTCAGGGTGGAGCTGTGGCTATGCACCTATACGAAACCGGCCGCCGTTTGCAGGAGGCCGGGGTTATTAGTGGTTACGATATGACCTCGGAGGCCGCCGTAACAAAACTTATGTGGTTGCTTGGTCAGGGTATCGAGGGCGAGGAGTTATCTCGAAAGATGGAGTCCTCGTTGCGAGGCGAGCTGACAGCTTAGCACTTGGCAACAAAATCGAGAAGTGCCGCGGCGCAAGCTTTTGCCTCCTCGATAAAGCCCATATGTCCCGAGTTTTCGAGCCATACAACCTCGGCTTCGAGGTGTTCGGCAACCATCTTCTCGGCAATCTCCGGAACGATATAGCCATCTTTGCGTCCAAGAATAAATAGGATAGGCTTACCCAAGGCGTGGAGCATTTCGCTCTGCGCCTTGCGCTCTATCATACCGTTCAAGAGGGCGATAATTCCAGCATCCTCAGTCAGATAGATTGTCTGCTGCAGGTCCTCAATCTCGGTGCGGAAGCGGTTGCGGTTCTCCACTGCAAAGCCCGCCTCGGGTGCGGTGTGTGCCAATAACTCCTTCTTGCCCGATTTGATGAGTGATATTTCGCGTTGGCGATTTTTCTTCTTCTCCTCACTATCGGGATAAGGTGTTGAGTGCAACAATACGAGAGCCTCGGTGCGCTCGGGATACTGCTCTGCAAAGGCGAGAGCTATGTATCCACCCATCGAGTGACCAACGATTGTTGCCTGCTCGATACCGAGTTTGTCGAGTACGGCAGCAACGGTATCGGCAAGGTATTGCATTGAGTGAACCTCGCCCTTGACAACCGATATGCCGTGTCCTGGTATGTCGAGAGTTACGACTCGAACATCTTTATAGAGGAGAGGTACAAAATCCTCCCACACGAGCATATTTTCGAGATAGCCGTGGAGCAAAACAATACACTTTTCACCCACTTCCGAGTCGCAGATATGCAGCGCAGAATCTCCTGCCATTATAAATTTTTCTACCATTTTTGCTGTTTTTTCATTTTTACGGAGTAAAAATATGGAAAATTCTTTAAATTTTACTATTTTTGAACGATTATACACAGAAATTGAATGAAATTTGACTACATAAAGTGTCACGGCTCGGGAAATGAGTTCGTTATGGTGGATGCCGTAAAGCACAATTTGGACGGTATTGACCTCGCAGAGTTTGCTCGATTTATCTGCAATCGCAGTGGCGCGGTTGGAGCAGATGGAGTGTTGCTTTTGGCAAAAAGGGGCGATATGTATGGTATGCGAATGTTCAATCCCGATGGTTCGGAGGCGGAGATGTGCGGCAATGGTATTCGTTGCGTAGCACGCTTGGCAGAGGAGTATGTGGGGGAGCGTAAGTTTGATATGTTCTCGGGTGCCAACATCTATGGTATCACTCGTGAGGAGGATATCTTTGCGGGGATTCCAACTTATGGTGTGGATCTGCAGGTTAAGTTACAGAGTAGCGATTTCGGATTTGCAGCAGGGGCGGAGAGTTTTGTTTCGCAATGCATAGAGCGATTGGACGACTCTCTATGTTGGACTGCTATAAATGTGGGCAATCCGCATATTGTAGCGGAGGTTGAGGAGATAGATTATGACCATTTGACACGACTCGGATGCAGAGTGTTGGAGTTGAAGGAGGAGTTCCCGAAGGGTATAAATGTCTCACTCGTCAAGGTGTTGGATAGAGATCGAATCTTTGTGGCTACCTACGAGCGTGGTGCAGGTATTACAGCATCTTGCGGTACGGCGATGACATCGAGTGCTACGGCAATGGCTCTCAATTCGCGATGCGACTATGGTGCGACAATAGAGGTGGAGAATAGAGGAGGAGTAGTGCGTTGTGTGTGCCACAAGGAGGGTGGCTTGCACACTCAACTTATAGGCAATGCATCGTATATCTCCTATGGCGAGGTGGTTGCCGAGAATGGAGTTTTCTTGAGTAGGGAGTCAGGTACTTTCGATTCGGAGATAGAGCTATATAACAAATTTTTAGAGGCTAAGAGAGGTTAAATATGCGTAGGACGCTCTATATATTGTATTGCATATTGGTGGGGTTACTCTTCTCCGCCTGCAATGTTATGCGTTATATGCCGTCCGATGCCTATTTGCTGCAGCGGGTTAAGGTCAAGGAGGATAAGAGCGTACCTCGTGATGAGCGAATAAAGAGTGATGAGGTAACACGCTACTTGCGACAGAAGCCTAACAAACACCTCTTTGGTACGGATTTCTATGCTTGGATATATCTGAAGGCTAAGCCCGATGTGGAGGATTGGTGGAACGACCTCAAACGTAGAATGGGCGAGGAGCCCGTATTGTTGAATATGCACGATACCGAGCAGTCGGCTTCGAACTTGAAGCTATACCTCGATTCGCGCGGATACTACTCATCGAAGGTTGGCTACAAGATTGATACACTCCGCAACCGTAGGCGCGTAAAGGTGGTCTATTCGTTGAAGCAGGGTAAGCCATACTATATAAGTTCTATATCGTACGACTTCCGAGATAGATTCCTCGAGCCGATAGTGCTCCCAGATACGACAAATACCCTGCTCCATAGGGGCGATGTATTCAACATCTCGACATTGGAGTCGGAGCGTGAACGTATTGCGCTCTACCTCAAAGATAGAGGATACTACAACTTCTCGGTGAATAATGTGGAGTATATTGCCGATACTCTTGGCGGTGATCGCAAGGTTGCCCTGACTGTGATTGTCAAGCAAAATATAGCAGGATACAACGCTCGAGGCGAGGCTATCTACGACAACAACGCGGTCTATCGTCTGCGTAATATCAATATCGTGCCGCGCTACAATGCTGTGGCAGCGAAGAGTATACCTAACTACTTCGACCGCTTCGATTCGCTCGAGTATCGAGGTCTGAATGTTATCTTTGCGGGTAAGCGACCAAAGGTGCGTCCGAGAGTGTTGCGCTACACTATACCGCTCTATCCGAACTACCTCTACAACTATTCGCAGGTGAATCAGACCTATATGAACTTGATGGCTATGGGTTACTTCAAGAGCGCGCGAATAAACTTTATGGAGGTGCAGGATTCGCTGAAGAACAACCTGATAACACTTGTGGGTATAGATGATAAGAGGAGATCCTCGTCAATAAATTATACTGCCGAGAAGTATCTCGATTGCGATATCTACTGCACTCCTGCTCTGCAACAGAGTGTTAAGGCGGAGGTTGAGGCATCGACAACATCGAGCTTCTACGGTTTGAAGGCGGTGTTAGGATACCAAAATCGCGATATATTCCGTGGTGCCGAGATGCTCGAAATTACGGGTACGGCGGGTTATGAGTATATGAAAGCTCCGAACTCCAAGAAGCGACACGCGATGGAGTTTGGTGTTGCGGCGAGTCTCTCGTTCCCACGATTCTTGTTGGCAAACTATGCACTCAAGAACTATACGATTGCCCCTAAAACAAAGTTCGAGATATCCTACAACTACCAAGATAGACCATACTATCAGCGAGGTCTATCGAGTGTATCCTGGATATATTCTTGGCACAATAAGACCAACTCTTCGTTTGTGGTGCGACCAATAGGTCTGAACCTGGTGGATGTGTCGTACATAAATCAAGACTACTTCAACTCGTTGCAAAATCAATATCTCAAGCATAGTTTCCAGTCGCAGTTGATAGCGGCAATATCGGGCTCGTATGTGTTGAATAAGCAGTATAAAACGGCCCCTAATAACTATACCGTAGTACGTGCGAATGGAGAGTTGGCTGGTAATTTGCTCAACGGCTTGGTGCATCTCCTCTCACAACCTCCTGTAGGTAAGGATTACTACGAGATTTGGGGTATTCGCTATTCGCAATATGTACGTGCCGATGTGAGTGCAAGTCACAAGATTATGCTCGGTAGAGTGACAGCCTTGGCTGCGCGACTCTATGCAGGTATGGCGTATGCCTATGGCAACTCCGATGCTGTGCCGTTCGACCGCCTCTTCTATGCTGGAGGTAGCAATAGTATGCGTGGTTGGGCCCCACGAACACTAGGTCCAGGCTCCTCGCCTGCGCCTACAAATGTGGTCTACCCAACGCAGTTAGGAGATATGAAGTTGGAGGCTAATCTCGAGTTCCGTTTCCCAATTTGGGGTATGTTGCATGGTGCAACTTTCTTCGATTTGGGTAATATATGGTATATCGACAGAAAGGATCTATCATATCCCGATAGCTCGGTATTCCGCTTCAATAGTTTCTACAAGCAGTTGGCCTTTAATACGGGTTTGGGTTTGCGATTCGATATTAAGTTCGCAATTCTTCGACTCGATTGGGGTATTCAGCTTCACAACCCAAACAACCGCGAGGGACAGCGATGGATACATAACTTCAAGTGGCGCAATACATCGCTCAACTTTGGTGTGGGTTACCCATTCTAATAAAAAGTAGAAAACAGACACTTTTATGACAAAAGTAGAGTATAAACATCTGTATAACATCAACTCTCCAGCCGATTTGCGCAAGTTGCCTATCGAGGAGCTTCCTCAATATTGCAACGAGGTGCGACAATATATTATTGAGCAGTGTGCCATCAATCCAGGTCATCTTGCATCATCGCTTGGCGCGGTGGAGATTGCTGTGGCTGTACATTATGTCTACGATACACCATCGGATAAGTTGATCTGGGATGTAGGTCACCAGGCGTATGCTCACAAAATTATCACTGGTCGCCGCGATGCATTCCGAACAAATCGTTTGTTGGGCGGCATAAGTGGCTTCCCACGTATCGCCGAGAGTGAGTACGATGCTTTCGGTGCGGGACACTCATCGGTCTCTATATCGGCAGCACTCGGTATGGCCGAGGCTGCAAAGTTGCAGGGCAGCGATAGTAAGAGCGTTGCTGTGATTGGTGATGGCTCTATTGCGGGAGGCTTGGCTTTCGAGGGACTCAATAATGCTGGTTCGAATAAGATGACCGATATATTGGTGATACTCAACGATAATAATATGTCGATAGATAAGTCGCAGGGGGCACTGAATAACTACCTCTTGCAACTTTCGACCTCATCGAAGTATAACCGTTTCAAGCAGGGACTCTGGTCGGCACTCTCGCGTACACCTCGTACCTTGAATCTATGTCGCAAAATTGGCAACGGCATCAAGCACGGATTGTTGCAGAATAGTAACCTCTTCGAGAGTCTTGGCTTTAGATACTTTGGACGCGTAGATGGTCACGATGTCAAGCGACTTGTGCGTACCTTGAAGGCGCTAAAGGAGATAAAATCGCCAAAGCTATTGCACGTGATAACCGAGAAGGGACACGGATATGCTCCAACACAGGACAACCTCTCGGTATGGCACGCTCCAGGTTGCTTCAATCCCGACACGGGTGAGCGCATTAGGAGCGCATCGAAGCATTCGCGTCTGCAGGATGTATTTGGTCAAACCCTCCTCGACTTGGCACGATTGGACAAGAGAGTGGTAGGTGTTACACCTGCTATGCCTTCGGGTTGTTCGATGAATATAATGATGGGTGAGATGCCCGAGCGTTGTTTCGATGTGGGTATCGCCGAAGGTCACGCTGTAACCTTCTCGGCTGGTTTAGCTGCCGCGGGTGCGCGACCATTCTGTAATGTATACTCTACATTTATGCAGCGCGCATACGACAATATTATTCACGATGTAGCTTTGCAGAGATTGCCAGTTATCTTCTGTCTGGATAGAGGTGGTCTCGTTGGAGAAGATGGCGCAACCCATCACGGAGCATTCGATATCGCCTATCTTGGCTCTATCCCTAATATGATCATTGCTACTCCATCCGATGAGTGGGAGTTGCGAAATATGATGTTTACGGCGCTGCAGAGTGATGCGCCATTTGCGATTCGTTACCCACGTGGAACAGGTCGAGGTACAGAGTGGCGCGATATGCCATTCGAGGCAATCGAAGTTGGAAAGGCTCGATATGTGCGTCAAGGTGAGGATGTGGCAGTGTTGGTATTTGGTGCTCTCTGCGCCGATGCCGAAGCGGCTGCCGAGCAGGCTGCAGTAATCGGAGTGAGCACCGCGGTCTATGATATGCGATTTGCAAAACCGCTTGATGAGGAGACGATCTTGGCTGTAGCTCGTAAGTTTAAGCGTATTGTGACAGTAGAGGATGGTATCCTTCGTGGAGGTGTAGGTGAGGCTGTTGTGAAGCTCTTAAACGATAACAACATCTCTACCCCTGTAACAACTCTCGGTATTGACGATAAGTTTGTTGAGCACGGTACTGTTGCCGAACTGCGACACCTTTGTGGGTATGACGTTGAGGGTATTTTACATTCCATAGTAGAGTAAAATCGTTCTGATTGGTAAATTTTGCACGAGTGAGTCGGATAGCAAATTCCTCACATAGGCATACTATGCTGCGGATTTGCTGCCTATCATCGCACAAAATTTCCTCAATCATTGACGATTTTCGGGGTATTGTTCTGCTGACTTCTTTTTGGCGCAAGAGATAGGGAATTTAAGGAGAATAGGGAATATAGGGAGTATAGGGATGCGCCAATCCTTAGATTTATTAAACTCCTTAATTCTTCTAAATTCACTAACTAAAAAATAAAATAGCTAATGGCAAAAAAAAGGCTCCCAATCGGGAGCCTTTTT
>JAZOWM010000026.1:0-4781 GCA_045659225.1 Alistipes sp. | reverse complement strand
TATGCACACCGCCGACTCAAGAAGCGTACATTCCGTTCGTTGTGGATTACTCGTATCAACGCAGCAGTTCGCGCTTACGGTATGACCTACTCAGAATTTATTGGTAAAGTTAATGCTAAGGGTATCGCCCTCAACCGTAAGGTTATGGCTGACTTGGCAATGAACGAGCCAAAAGCATTCGAGGCAATCGTAAAAGCAGTTAAATAGTAGTTGCACATAGTTGCAATTGTGAGGTCACGGTTCATTGAGCTGTGACCTTCTTTTTTGTAGGGCAGTGCTAACTATTTAACTGCTTTACGATTCCCAACATATTTACATCACCCCCTAAATCCCCCTCTTGCAAAGAGAGGGACTTGGTCCTCCTTCGGAGGATAATGGAGGTAGGTAGTTGTACATAGTTGCTATTTGCGAGGTATGGTGCTTCGCAATAGAAAGGAAGGCTGTAATTCTACAGCCTTCCTTTCTATTTGAAAAATCAGAATGATTTTTACTAGTTTTTCTTTGGTTTTGGAGCCAAAATCATATTCATCTTCTTTCCCTCCAACTGAGGCATAACCTCCACCTTAGCAATCTCCTCGAGGGCGGTTGCAAAGCGGAGAAGAAGGATCTCTCCCTGCTCCTTGAAGACGATGCTTCGACCACGGAAGAATACATAAGCCTTAACCTTTGCACCCTCCTTGATGAAGTTCTCGGCGTGACGGAGCTTGAAGTTGAAGTCGTGCTCGTCTGTCTGCGGACCAAAACGAATCTCCTTGATTACAATCTTAGTCTGCTTTGCCTTGATCTCCTTCTGCTTCTTCTTCTGCTGGTAGAGGAACTTCTGATAGTCGACAATGCGACATACTGGAGGTTGCGCGTTTGGCGAAATCTCCACGAGATCCATCTCCATCTCATCGGCCATCTGAAGAGCCTTAGAGAGTGGCAATACGAGGTTTGGCTCGACATTGTCGCCTACGATGCGAACACTGTCTGCTGTAATTTCATCGTTGATACGATGTGGGTTCTCCTTCTCTGGACGACGTCCACGAGGAGCATTGTTTGCCGGGCGTGGTCCTGCCGGGCGTGGCGTAAACGGTTTAAATCCTGCCATTCTGCTTTAACTATTAGCCATTAGCCATTAGCCATTGGCCATTTTTTTAATTAAAAATGTAAAATTAAAAATTTATCTCATTTTGCATTCTGCACTCTGCATTCTGCATTTTTTTAGATTGCCTCAATCTCCTTCGCTACAAGGCCTGCCATAAAGTTTGCATACTCGTCGAGAGTCATCGAGCCCTTATCACCCTCGCCCTGTGCGCGGACAGATACTGTACGCTCGGCAGCCTCCTTCTCACCTACGATGAGGAGGTAAGGGATACGCTTGAGCTCGTTGTCGCGAATCTTACGGCCAATCTTCTCGTTGCGGTCGTCAATCTGTGCACGAACATCGCGCTCGTTGAGATATGCAACAACCTCCTCGGCATACTCGTTGTACTTCTCCGAGATTGGAAGAACAACAGCCTGCTCAGGTGAGAGCCACAATGGGAACTTACCTGCGGTGTGCTCCAACAATACTGCCACGAAGCGCTCCATCGAGCCGAATGGTGCACGGTGAATCATAATTGGGCGGTGAAGCTTATCGTCTGCACCCTTGTAGGTCAAGTCGAAACGCTCAGGGAGGTTGTAATCCACCTGGATAGTACCCAACTGCCAGCTACGACCAAGTGCATCCTTAACCATAAAGTCGAGCTTAGGACCATAGAATGCAGCCTCGCCATACTCAACTACAGCGTTCATGCCCTTATCCTTGCAAGCCTGGATAATTGCCGACTCAGCCTTCTCCCAATTCTCGTCCGAGCCGATATACTTCTCCTTATTGTTAGGGTCACGCAACGAAATCTGTGCGGTGTAGTTCTCGAAGTTCAATGTCTTGAAGATGTAGAGAACGATATCCATAACCTTCTCGAACTCCTCCAACAGCTGGTCTGGACGCACGAAGAGGTGGGCATCGTCCTGGGTGAACGAGCGTACACGAGTCAATCCGTGCAACTCGCCCGACTGCTCATAGCGACATACTGTACCAAACTCCGCCAAACGAACAGGGAGATCCTTGTACGAGTGTGGCTTGCTGCGGTAGATTTCGCAGTGGTGAGGGCAGTTCATCGGCTTGAGCAAATACTCCTCACCCTCGATTGGAGTGTGGATAGGCTGGAACGAGTCCTTGCCATACTTTGCGTAGTGGCCCGAAGTAACATACAAATCCTTGTTGCCTATTGGAGGTGTAATTACAGGCTGGTAGCCATACTTCTTCTGAATCTGGCGCAAGGAGCGCTCCAAGCGGCCACGCAACTCTGCACCTTTTGGCAACCAGAGTGGCAAACCCTGACCTACACGCTGCGAGAAGGTGAATAACTCCAACTCCTTACCCAACTTACGGTGGTCACGCTTCTTTGCCTCCTCGAGCATTGCGAGGTGCTCATCGAGCATCGACTTCTTAGGGAACGAAACGCCATAGATACGGGTGAGCATCTTATTTTTCTCGTCACCGCGCCAGTAAGCACCTGCTACGGCGGTGAGCTTTATAGCCTTGATATGACCTGTGTGCGGAATGTGTGGACCGCGACAGAGGTCGGTGAATGTACCATTTGTGTAGAACGAGATTGTACCATCCTCCAAGTCCGAAATCAACTCGCACTTGTACTGGTCGCCCTTCTCTGTGAAGGTCTTGAGAGCCTCCGCCTTCGAAACCTCGGTGCGAACAAGCTCCTCCTTCTGTCGAGCCAACTCGGTCATCTTAGCCTCGATCTTTGCGAGGTCGCTCTCCAAAATTGGAGTTGGCGAGTCAACATCGTAGTAGAAGCCCTGCTCGATAGCTGGACCGATACCGAACTTAATGCCAGGATACAGCGCCTGCAACGCCTCTGCCAAGAGGTGCGAAGAGGTGTGCCAGAAGGCGTGCTTACCCTCGGCATCATCCCACTTGAAGAACTTTACGGCGCAATCCTGCACCAATGCGTGCGACATATCTACGGTCGCACCATCTACCGAAGCAGCAAGACAGTCCGCAGCTAAACGAGGGCTGATACTCTCTGCAACTTGGTAGGCTGTTACCCCCTGCTCGAATTCACGAACCGAGCCATCGGGAAACGAAACTTTAATCATACTGTTTTTAATAAGTTTTTAATTGTTTATATTTTGCGCCTTCACAGCTCCACAATCACGAGACGGATTACTGCTCAGTTGCGCTTGTTTTTTCTTATTAGGGGCGTTAGAGGTTTTAGCGGAAATAAAAAAATCTCAACTCTCAACAAAAAAAACTCCTATCTCCTATCTACTCTCTCCTCTCTTCATTCTTGGCTTTGCGCTCTTCTGCCTCCTGGAGGTCCTTCATCGAGACATCACGTCCCTTCTCACGCTCGAAATGCTCGAGTGGATTGCGACTCCAATTCTTATAGTCGTTACGGCGGCGCACAATGTCCAATGCCTCGTAGATCGCATTGCGCATAGACTGTGCATCTGCCATATCCTTGCCTGCGATATCAAACGCAGTGCCGTGGTCAGGTGATGTGCGTACAATGTTCAAGCCTGCCGTAAAGTTTACACCCTCAGGAGACAATGCCTTGAAAGGAGTGAGTCCTTGGTCGTGGTACATCGCAAGTATCGCATCGTACTTCTTGTAGCCGCCACCTGCAAACAAGCCATCGGATGCCAAAGGTCCAAAGGCTAAAACGCTCTGCTTGGTAGCCTCTTGTACTGCAGGACGAATAATATTCTCCTCCTCCGAACCGAGCAAACCGCCATCTCCTGCGTGAGGATTGAGCGACAACACTGCAATTCGAGGCTCAACAACGCCAAAGTCCTGCTTCAAGGTGTGGCGCAACGCCACCAATGAAGCGGTAATCTTCTCCGATGAAAGTTCGGCTGAGACCTTGTCGACTGGGATATGCACGGTCTGCAATGCCACACGCATCACCTCGCTACACATAATCATCATAGGCTCACCCTCCGCCTTCGATGCGAAATACTCGGTGTGGCCTGTAAAGCCGAAGCCAACCCTCTGCATCGACTCCTTGTTGATTGGCGCAGTTACCACCGCTGCCAACTCGCCCGATACGAGGTCGGCACTCGCCTTTTCGAGCGCATCGAGAGCCTGCTTTGCCGACTCCTCAGTGGCACGACCTGCCTCGATACGTGTGTCCTTCGCACCGCACTCCACGAGGTTGATTCTGCCTCGGCGCGCCTCGGCTGCCGAATGACAGATATTGAAATTCAGAGGCTCAATCTCCTCCAAACCGCGAGCGTAGAACTCCGCTATATGCTTGGTGCCATACACCACGGGGGTGAATAACTCCACCACCGAAGGATGCGATAACGCCTTGATTATCACCTCCCAGCCGATGCCGTTGGTGTCGCCTTGAGTAATTCCTATTTTAAGTTTATATTCCGACATAATTTTGTTACAAACCCTTTAAGGGTACAAAGTTATAAATTTTCCGAACATTTGGTAATAAATGTCATATTTTTTCAATAAATAATTGTATGCTATTCTGTTTTTCGCAACTTTTTTATAACTTTGCCTCGAAATTATACTTTGTATAAAGGTGCAGAAATATCAATAATAACAATATAATTATAAACCAAGATGAAAAATTTAGCAAGAATTTTTGTGGCAGTTGTCGCTCTGTTTGCAGGCTTTGCTTGTACAACAGACGTAACTGAGGACCTCGCCGCAAACATTGTGGGGGGGGGTAAAACTGTTATTACGCTTTCGCTTGAGGAGACGCGTACTCAGCTCGGCGAGA
>JAZOWM010000025.1:0-7003 GCA_045659225.1 Alistipes sp. | reverse complement strand
CCTCTTTTAAGGTGGAGAACAACTCCTTGACGCTCATTACTCGATCTATACGCCACGCATTCGAGCCGCAGAAGGCGTAGCCATGCGACATCTTACCGCGATAGGCATTATAGAGTGCCAGCATAATGCAGTATGGCGAATTCTCCACTTTGCAAGTCTTGATACAATCGAACGGACACGCCTTTGGTCGCATAAGTCCCTCCTTGACCTCATCGAGGAATCCGTTGCGGATTGCTCGGCCAGGCATACCCACAGGACTCTGGATAATCTGCACATCCTCCTTCGTCGCATCAACATAGGCCTGCTTGAACTCGTCCGATGCGTCGCACTCATCGGTAGCCACGAAGCGCGTACCCATCTGCACTCCATCGGCTCCAAGCGACAAAATTTTAGCGATATCCTCGCCATCATAGACTCCACCACCTGCAATTACAGGAATCTCCTTGCTATTCGCCTCGCCAATCTCGCGTGCTGCCGAAACAACCTCAGGCAAGATATTTTCGAGCGTACAATTCTCGTCGGCAAGCTGCTCATTCGAGAATCCGAGGTGACCTCCCGCCTTCGGACCCTCAACCACTACCGCATCGGGCAGATAGTTGTACTTTGCCAACCACTGACGACAGATAACCTGCAAAGCACGCGCAGACGATACGATAGGTACAAGCTTGGTCTTTACACCCTCGGTCAAGAACGACGGAAGATTGAGTGGAAGTCCCGCACCCGAAAAGATAACATCTATCTTCTCGGCAATAGCGGTCTTAACAAGGTTTGCAAAGTCGGTCATCGCAACCATGATATTCACACCGATAACACCCTTTGATGCCTCGCGTGCCTTGCGAATCTCCTGCTTCAGACCCCACAAAGTCGCCTTGTTAAAGTCCGACGAATAATCTTTATAAACAAGTCCGAGTCCGGCAACCGATATCACTCCAATACCGCCCTCGTTAGCTACCGCCGATGCCAAACGCGACATCGAGATACCTACACCCATACCTCCTTGCACGATGGGTACACGCGCAATAAGGTCTCCAATTTTCAAACTTTTCATCATATTTTCTATTTTGCACCCTCGAAAAAACAAGGGATATTTCTCCGCAAATATAGAAAAATGAGTCTACATATTTGCAGACTCATAGCATATTTTTTCGATATTTTATGCAATTATTGAATATTTTTCTGATATTCAAAGTTTTAATTAGAGCTTCAATCGGTCGATCTTTGACTGTACATCATCGAGAGGATCCTGCGGAACTCGTAGAGTCTTGTTGCGGCGAGCTTGACCGCCAATGCTACGCAAGTTGTATGTAAACTTGGCAAGGAAGGTACGACCGAGTACGGTGTTGTAGCGCAACTGCGAATAGTTAGCTATAACGTAGCGACCAAATGAGGTGTTATTGTTCAGCACATCGTTTACACAGAGTTCCACTTCGCCAAGTCCATTGAGCACCTTCTTTCCCACCGATACATTCCACAAGGTGAAGTTATCGTCAAAGTTGTGGGTGAAGACCTTGAAGTGGGTGAAGTTCACCGAGGAGGTGATGGTGAAGCCCAAAGGTAGTACCGCCTTGATATTTGCGCGGACATACTGCATAAAGTATTTGTTGTTGAAGTCCGAAAGCGTACTATTATTGTAGCTATACGAGCCTCGCCAAGTGACGGTAAAGTCCAAATTCTCGGAGATATTACTACCCAACGTAGCTTGTGCATAGGCATTGGTGTTATGCATCAGTACGTGGTCGCCCTGAGCTACGAAGTTGTAGTTCTCGTCCAGAATCTCGGAGACGATCTTATCCTTGCCCTTATTATCCTTTATGGTCTTGTTGAACTTTTCTGTATCGACAATCTCCATAGGTATATCCGAGTAGGTAGCACCCAAAACGATATTCAAGTTCGAGCGAAGATGCTTCAACGGCCAACCCAACGAGCTACGGAACTCGTATGACCAGTAACCATCGAGATTAACCTTCTGCGAGAATTGGAGAGGGTTATAGTCTTTATAGTTTATAGTACCGTCATCTTTAACATCATTTGGTAAATTCAAATTCTTTGGCGAGTAGGCAATTTTAGTACCTATATAGTCCTGAACATGCTCGACCTTACCCATAACCATAAAGGTTGTACCAAAACGCGAGGATACGTTGGTATATCGCACAAAGAAGTTATGCTCCTGTGACGGCTTCAAGTTAGGGTTTCCGACAGACAAATATGAGTCGCTATTCAGATTGAGCATATCGTTCAAATCCCAAATACCTGGCATTCGCAATCGCGAGTTGAGCGATGCTCTCAAGCTATGTTTATTATTTGCAGCGATATTCAACGTAGCATTATAGAGAAGTCGTTGATAGTGCGTACGCTTAACCTCAGGAGTTTCGAGCATTCGTCCAGGAACACCAAGACAGTTAACGTCCATCGTAATATCGCGGAAACGCAAATTTACCGAGAACCAATTCTTACCCTTGCCATAGCGCATACCTGCCGTAGCCTCGTGATACCAATAGTCACTCGTATATATCGAGGAACTCTTTGGTTTAATCTTCTCATCGAGCTTAACATAGTCCGCCTCGGTCTTATAATTATAGGTATCGCGCGTGCGATGCTGATAGAAGCCCTCATACGACAAATTTATAGCCGTCCAACGACCTATGCGCTCACGGAATGTTGCCTGCAAGTGTCCCTGGGCGTTAGATTGGTCTGTGTCATTTGCCGAATATGTATATTTGTTCTGCTCATATCGCTCTGCCTCGGTTGCCAAAATTCCCGAATATGATTTATAGTTACGCCAACTTACATTATCATTGTAGTAACCATTGGCAGAGATAAGCAATGCGCGACCTCGTTTGAGGAAGTTGTAACTATATTGTGCATTCAATCGCAGCTCGTGTATTTCACTACGTCCCTCATTATAGCTTGGATAGTAGCGAGCTCGTGGAGCATTCTTACCCTCCGACTCGGACCAAGGACTTCGCATAGAGGTTGTATCCTGCTGATTTATCGAGAAGTTATTGCGGTACGAATAGGACGGAGTAATGAGCAATCGCTGACGCTTTGCCACCTTCCAAGACAAACGACCTTGCAAGCGAAGGTTCAGATTGTTTGGATTGGAGAATTGATCGTAGTGTATGGTATCGAGTTTGTGAGGTTTGTTATACCAACGATCTACCGTAAATTGATTAACCGTATTGCTATGATTGAGGAATACGCTACCATCAAATCTCGCTCTATTTCGTTTACCCCACTTATCCGAATAGTTCACAGCCAGCACCTCGGCTGTAGCAACACCCGACTGACGATTTACCGAGAATGAGGAAGAGGCATTCGTACGATTTGTGCTTCCCGACATCGAGATACCCTCGTCCGAGAGGTTCTGCTTGTCGAGGTTATTGGCAAGAGCCATAATCGCAATACGTGTATCTTCCCTAAAGATGTTCAGCACACCACCTGCCGAGTATCGGCCCTTCATCACATCGTCATACTTGCCAATCTCCGAGCTTTGAGGCATACGACCATAGCGCGTAGGTGTTCTATTGTAGCCAAGACCTCCTGCCGCGTGCATCTTTCCGAACTCACTATGCGACATTGCGCCCTTGGTTTTGATATCTATGACCTTACTACCTCGACCATCGTCCACACCCGTAATCTGTGCAGCATCACTCATTCGGTTGTAGACCTCGATGCTCTCGACTGCCTGCGCAGGAATACTCTGCAACACCTGCGAAACATTACCACCAAAGAACTGCTCGCCATCGACATATATCGCGGTAACACGTTCGCCCTGCGCCTCGATGACTCCATTGTTGATGGATATACCAGGCAATTTTTTCAACAATGTTTCCAACTCGGCATCTGCCGTAACTTTATATTGAGATGCCTTGAACGACAATGTATCACCCATAATTGTCGCGCGAGGCACCACCACTGTCTTTACTACCAAACCTACATCAATCGCAGCCGCCGACATTGGCATATCACCAAGATTGATAGGTAGAGCGTCAACCTTGAAGTTGCGCTCATAATCTTTGTATCCGAGGAATGTCGCGATTAGTTTGTACTCTCCGCGTGGAAGTGGCGGAGATTTGAAGAATCCACCGTAACCGGTGGTATAGTGTCGTCTAAATAGCGAGTCACGAGGAGAGGTAATCTCAACAATAGCTCCTACAACACCCTCCTTCGACTCGGTATCGAAAAATCGTCCACTAACAGTAGCGCTCTGTCCCCAGGCTACAAAGCAGGAGATAAATGCGATAAAAAGGGTTAGTAGGCGACGCATAAGCAAAATGCAAAATGCAAAATTGAATTATTAAAGGCTATTAGCTCTTTTTAATAAAAGGGGGTATTCAGAGATTGAACACCCCCTAATGATAGATTCAAAATTGTATAACTAGATGAATTTCAAGGCTTGCAAGGCGTTGAGACCGCAGCATACTTAACGTATGTGAGGAGCTCAACGACCGAAGCGTAACGCAGAAATTCGCTTGTTAGACGATTTTGATACTAGTCCTCCAACTTCGCAGCCAAGAACTCACGGTTCAAGCGAGCGATGTGTGCAATGCTAATCTGCTTTGGACACTCTGCCTGGCAAGCACCTGTGTTGGTACAGTTACCGAAACCGAGTTCATCCATCTTAGCAACCATTGCCTTAGCACGACGAGCGCCCTCAACCTTACCCTGTGGCAACTTCGCGAGCGAAGATACACGAGCAGCAACGAAGAGCATTGCCGAACCATTCTTACAAGTTGCAGCACAAGCACCACAACCTACGCAAGCTGCAGCGTCCATAGACTCCTCTGCATCTGCTTGCGGAATTGGAATAGCGTTTCCATCAGGTACCGAGTTGGTACGAACCGATACATAACCACCTGCCTGAAGAATCTGATCGTAAGCGTTACGATTTACTACGAGGTCCTTGATTACTGGGAACGCAGCCGAACGCCAAGGCTCAACAGTGATGGTAGCACCATCCTCGAACTGACGCATATAGATCTGGCAAGTAGTAACTGCCTGCGATGGGCCGTGTGCGTGACCATCAATGTGCAACGAACACATACCGCAGATACCCTCACGGCAGTCGTGGTCGAATGCTACTGGCTCCTCGCCTTTGTGTACGAGGTCGTTGTTCAAAATGTCGAGCATTTCGAGGAACGAAGTGTCCGAAGATACATTCTCAACCTTGTACTCCACGAATGCACCCTTCGATTTAGCGTCTTTCTGACGCCATATTTTCAATGTGAAATTCATAAATTCAAATTCTAAATATTAAACGTCAAGAAATTAGTCTTTGTAGTTACGCTGTGCGCGGTGAGTAAACTCGTAGGTGAGATCCTCCTTTGTCAACTCTGGAGCCTCGTTCTCGCCCTTGTACTCCCAAACTGCTGCGTAAGCGAACTCCTCATCGTGACGGAGTGCCTCGCCCTCCTCAGTCTGGTGCTCTGCACGGAAGTGTCCACCACACGACTCTGCACGGTTCAAAGCATCGCGAGCCATCAACTCACCAAGCTCGAGGTAGTCAACCAAGCGCAAAGCCTTCTCCAACTCAACATTGAATGAGTCTGCAGTACCTACAACCTTAACATCTGCCCAGAACTCCTTGCGGAGAGCCTGAATCTCAACGATTGCCTTCTCCAACGACTCCTTTGTACGAGCCATACCTACATTGTCCCACATAATAAGACCAAGGCGGCGGTGGATATCGTCAACAGATTGCTTACCATTGATAGAGAGCAACTTCTCGATCTTAGCCTTAACAGCCTTCTCTGCCTCCTCGAATGCAGGAGTGTCGGTAGAAACCTTCGGAGCCTGAATCTTCTTCGAGAGGTAGTCGCCAATAGTGTAAGGCAATACGAAGTAACCGTCAGCCAAGCCCTGCATTAACGCCGAAGCACCGAGGCGGTTTGCACCGTGGTCAGAGAAGTTGGCCTCACCAATAGCGTACAAACCTGGGATTGTAGTCATCAAGTTGTAGTCAACCCAGATGCCACCCATTGTGTAGTGAACAGCAGGGAAAATCTGCATTGGCTCATCGTATGGATTAACGTCTGTAATCTCCTTGTACATATCGAACAAGTTACCGTAACGCTGCTTGATAACATCCTTACCCAAGCGCTCGATAGCGGTCTTGAAATCGAGGAATACAGCCAAACCAGTCTCGTTTACACCGTAACCAGCATCGCAACGCTCCTTCGCTGCACGCGAAGCAACGTCACGTGGTACCAAGTTACCGAATGCAGGGTAACGACGCTCCAAGTAGTAGTCGCGATCCTCCTCTGCAATCTGCGATGGCTTCAAAGTACCCTTACGCAAAGCCTCAACATCCTCCAACTTCTTTGGTACCCAAATACGACCATCGTTACGCAACGACTCCGACATCAAAGTCAACTTAGACTGCTGTGTGCCGTGAACTGGGATACAAGTTGGGTGAATCTGAGTGAAGCAAGGGTTTGCAAAACCTGCACCCTTACGGTAGCACTGGAATGCAGCCGAGCCGTTCGATGCCATAGCGTTAGTCGAGAGGAAGAATACGTTTCCGTAACCACCAGTTGCGATAACTACTGCGTGAGCACCGTGACGCTCCAACTCACCTGTAACGAGGTTACGAGCGATGATACCTACAGCCTCGCCATTCTCAACAACTACATCGAGCATCTCGTGACGAGTGTACGACTTAACCGAGCCATTGTGAATCTCCTTGTTCAATGCTGCGTAAGCACCAAGCAAGAGCTGCTGACCGGTCTGACCACGAGCGTAGAATGTACGTGATACCTGAGCACCACCGAATGAACGGTTAGCCAAAAGACCGCCGTACTCACGAGCGAAAGGTACACCCTGAGCTACGCACTGGAAGTCGGAGGCCAAGCGGTCTTAGGAAGACAAGACCTGATAACAACTCCTTGGCTCACAGAACGACATGGCTACGATCCGACTTGTACAGGGATACAGGTTGGGTGAATCTGAGTGAAGCAAGGGTTTGCAAAACCTGCACCCTTACGGTAGCACTGGAACGCAGCCG
>JAZOWM010000024.1:0-13017 GCA_045659225.1 Alistipes sp. | reverse complement strand
GATCACACAATATGGCTCGTTCGATGCCATTCGGATAGTAATCCTCCATTATACGCACCACATCGCTACGAGAGTTGTTGCTCTCCCTAGGGAGGTCGCACTCCACAGGCAGCCCCTCCTCGTCTATGATAAAGGCAAAGGGTTCGAACTCCTCGTTTCGGCAGAACTGAGGCTCTACCACCGAACACTCACCGACCTTATGCACAAAGACTACCGTCTCGGCCTTTCGTTGCAAGGTCGAACCTATATGACCTCGCGCCTTGTCGCTATCGGGATTGGTGTGCAACACGCAGAGTATATGGCAATTATACTCAGTAGATAACGCCATCAATCTACCTACAATGCGGTCACTCTCCTCTATGTCATTGGTGTTGTACATAAGGTCCGAGATACCATCTACAACCACCAAATGAGGTCTATATAGTTCTATAGCTTGATATAGCAACTCGGCTCGTTGCTTAGGTTCTATCTCGCGCAAGCAGAGCGCACGAAGCATACCGCAATTTTGCTCTATACTCCACCCCGCAAGGCGGTGAATACGCTCCACAACCCTACGTGTGTGGATTTGCGACTGCTCGGTATCTACCCATAGCACCTTAGCCAAGCGTGGGGCTATGCCGAAGTCGCCATTCTCGGAGAGTAAGCCACCTACAAGAGCGCTACAAAGAAAGGTCTTTTTGCTCTTGGCGGCACCCACCACAGCCGAGATATTACCCAACGAGGCTATGGTCATATTACGCTGTTCAATTATTGGTTTAACAATAGGTGCAGGTTTGGATAAATCCACCAAATGTGGTTGTACAAATTCCTGCAATTCGATTTTACGCATCTCCTTCTCGCGAAAGTATGCCTCTTGTCCTACATACGGAGCAAAAGCCTCTGCCAAGATGCGGTCCGCCTCCTCAAGCTCCTCTGGCGTAGGGTCAGGTAGTAATTCAGCCTGCGCAAGGAGATTACCGAGAAAGTTTGGAGTGTGTGTATCCGACTGCATAGCATTATCGTTAGGCGTAGCAGTGGACACATTCAAGTCGTTGAATGTAGCCATAAGAATATATGTTTATTAGATTAAATTATTGAATTATCTGCGGTGCAAATATACAATAAGAGATACCCCCTTGTCAAGAGTTTTGGCAACTTTTTTTTTGTGCTATTTAGTTTTTTTTATCAAATTTACCTTTTTTACCCTTTTTACCAGGGGGGTAAGGGGTAAATGGGTAAATTGAGTCGAAAGACGAGAGACGAGAGACGAGAGAGTGGAGCGCCAATAAAATGGCATTTAATGGCATTCGGGCTTACGCCCTTAATGGCATTTAATGGCAGCGCAGTCTAAAAGACTGCTTAATGAGTGGCGCTTTTGCCATTCAGCGACCAACGGGAGCGCATGCCATTTTGCTGCGCGAGAGACGAGCGATTAAAAAAAAACTCCTCACTCCTCACTACTCACTACTCACTCCTAACTCCTAACTCCTAACTCCTAACTCCTCTCTGTCTTTTAGCTAATTGTTAATAACTATTTCTACGAAATAATTTGCAGAATCGGAAAAAATTGTATTTTTGCAGAGATTGGTAGAGTGGCGTGATTTCCGCGCCTTACAACAGAGAAAAACTTAAATTTTGAAGATATGCTTACGCTACTTTTTGCAATTTACACGCTCGTAGAGCTGACCTTTTGGTTTATCGTATCGTGGATTGTGCTTGCGGTGTGTTACCCATTCGACAAGGGACGCAAGGCGGTGCATTGGTGCTCGAAGATGATTTGTATGATGTTTTGGAAGGCTCCATTCACCTGGAAGCAGCGAGTCCTCGGCTTGGAGAACCTCGACAAGAACAAGTCGTATGTCATCACCCTCAACCATCAGAGTATGGCGGATATCATCTCGCTCTACTTCCTTCCGCTCAACTTCCGTTGGGTGTCGAAGCAGGAGGTGTTCCGTATGCCTTACATTGGTCCTATGCTGATTGCTCACGGCGATATTCCTATTAAGCGTGGTCGCGCTGCCGAGTCTATGCGCAAGGTTATTACCGATGGCAAGATGTGGATTTCGCGCGGTGCATCGATTGCGATTTTCCCCGAGGGTACACGCTCGAAGACGGGCGAGATACAGCGCTTCAAGGGTGGAGCGTTCGCCTTGGCAAAGGAGGCTGGAGTGGAGATTTTGCCAGTGGTGCTGGATGGCACAACCAAGATTTTCCGTCCAAAGAGCTTCTGGTTCAACTGGCGCAATGTGCTGACCATTAAGGTGCTGCCACCAATCTCGGTGGAGCATATTGCCGAGACCGACACTGCCGAGTTGGCAAAGGAGGTGCAGGAGATGATGACCGAGGCACTTGCGGAGATTAGAAAGAATTAAAAATTAGGAGTTAGGAGTTAGGAGTTAGGAGTTGAAAAAATAATTCTCAATTCTCAATTCTCAATTCTCAATTTATCCAAAGGATATATATGGCAGATTTACTAAATCCAACTGCTGCATATGGCGATGATGCGATTAAGACGCTCTCTCCGCGAGAGCACCTTCGCTTGCGTCCAGGTATGTATGTGGGAACAATAGGTGACGGCTCGTTGCCCGATGAGGCGTTGTATGTGCTTGTCAAGGAGGTTATCGATAACTCCATTGACGAGTTTATTATGGGCGTAGGTAAGCGCATCGAAGTGGAGGTGCGCGAGAATGTTGTCTCGGTGCGCGACTATGGTCGTGGTATTCCGTTGAAGTCGTTGGCTGCAGCGGTGAGCGAGATGAACACGGGAGGAAAGTATGGCGGCGAGGCGTTCAAGAAGACCGTAGGTCTGAATGGTGTCGGTGTGAAGGCTGTGAACTACCTCTCGAGCGAGTTTACGGCTCGTGCAGTGCGCGATGGCGAGGCTCGTACGGTGACCTTCTCGCAGGGCTTGATGCAGTCCGACAACTGGGAGAGAGACGTCAATGAGAAGAACGGAACATTCATCTCCTACAAGGTCGATAGCGAGATATTCCCAGCCTACACCTACAATATGGAGTATATCGAGCAACGTATCCGCAACTATTCGTACCTCAACCCAGGCTTGACCTTGGTGCTGAATGGCGTGAGCTACACCTCGAAGAATGGACTCTTGGATTTGCTCAACGAGAATATGTCGGAGGAGCCACTCTACGCTCCAATCCACCTTGTGGGCGAGGATATCGAGGTGGTGATAACCCACGGAAATGGCTATGGTGAGACTCACTACTCGTTTGTGAATGGTCAGCACACCATCCACGGAGGAACCCACCAACAGGCCTTTCGCGAGGCTATAGCCAAGACCATAAAGGAGTTCTACCGCAAGGACTACGACCCTTCGGATATTCGTACCTCGATTGTTGCGGCTATCGCTATCAAGGTCGAGGACCCTCAGTTCGAGAATCAGCCAAAGACCAAGTTCGGCTCGAAGGAGGTTGGCAATGGAGTGACCATCCGCCAGTTTATAGGCGAGTTCCTCTCTACGGAGTTGGATAACTACCTCCACAAGAACCCTGAGGTTGCACAAGCCATCCAGCGCAAGATTGTCGACAACGAGAAGGAGCGTAAGGAGATTGCTGGAGTGCAGAAGAAGGCTCGCGATACGGCAAAGAGAGCGCTATTGAACAACAAGAACTTGCGCGATTGCAAGATTCACCGCAACGATAAGCACGAGTTGGCAGAGCAGACAATGATCTTCCTCACCGAGGGTAATTCGGCTTCGGGATCTATCACCAAGAGCCGTAATCCGCAGACGCAGGCGGTCTTCTCATTGCGAGGTAAGCCGCTCAACTCGTTCGGTATGAAGAAGACGATAGTCTACAAGAACGATGAGTTTAACTACCTCCAGGCGGCACTCAACATCGAGGAGGATATCGACAACCTCCGCTACAATAAGGTGGTTATCGCAACCGATGCCGATGTCGATGGTATGCACATTCGCTTGCTTCTGCTGACCTTCTTCTTGCAGTTCTTCCCCGATTTGATTCGCCGAGGACACCTCTTCATTATGCAGACACCTCTGTTCCGTGTGCGTAACAAGAAGGAGACTATATATTGCTACTCGGAGGAGGAGCGCGTGAATGCTATTGCCAAGTGCGGTGCAACAGCCGAGATTACTCGATTCAAAGGTCTTGGTGAGATTTCGCCAGACGAGTTCGAGGGCTTCATTGGTGAGCAGATTCGCCTGGACAAGGTGCGCCTTACCAAGGATGACCCAATCCTTGATATGCTCACCTTCTATATGGGTAAGAACACCTACGACAGACAACAGTTTATCGTGGGCAACCTACGAATAGAAGAAGACAAGATTAGTGAGTAGTGAGTAGTGAGTAGTGAGTAGTGAGTAGTTGAAAAATAATTCTCAATTTTCAATTTTCAATTCTCAATTCTCAATTTGAACGAAGTGAATTTATGAACGAAGAGAAAGATATACAAGAAGAGTTGTTGAACGAGGAGGAGATTGTCGCTTCCGAGCCTGGTAAGTACGATGCCTTGATGGCGGAGACCAGCACCAAGCGACTGACTGGTATGTACAAGAATTGGTTCTTGGACTACGCCTCGTATGTAATTTTGGAGCGTGCAGTGCCCCATATTGATGACGGTTTGAAGCCAGTGCAACGCCGTATTCTCCACGCTATGAAGGTGGTGGACGATGGCAAGTTGAACAAGGTTGCAAACCTCGTGGGACAGACTATGCAGTACCACCCGCACGGTGATGCCTCAATCAAGGACGCATTGGTGCAACTCGGTCAGAAGGATTTATTGATAGACTGCCAGGGTAACTGGGGTAATATCCTCACGGGAGATGATGCTGCGGCAGCCCGATACATTGAGGCTCGTTTGTCGAAGTTCGCTTTGGAGGTGGTCTACAACAAGAAGACTACCGAGTGGATGTTGGCATACGATGGTCGTAAGGAGGAGCCTGTAACCTTGCCTGTGAAGTTCCCATTGCTCTTGGCTCAGGGTGCCGAGGGTATCGCCGTAGGTTTGGCATCGAAGATTCTGCCACACAACTTCAACGAGCTGATTTCGGCATCTATTGCCCACTTGCGAGGCGAGGAGTTCCAGCTCTATCCCGACTTCCCAACGGGAGGTATGATTGACGTGTCGCGCTATAATGATGGTTTGCGTGGCGGTGCTGTGAAGGTAAGAGCGAAGATTTCCAAGTTGGACAAGAATACTTTGGCAATTACCGAGATTCCATTCTCGACTACTACCGAGAGCATCAAGGAGTCTATCCTCAAGGCTAACCAAAAGGGCAAGATTAAGATTCGCCGCGTGGATGACAATACAGCACGCAAGGCGGAGATTGTCGTGCAGGTTGCAGCAGGAGAGTCGTGCGACAAGACTATCGATGCACTCTACGCCTTCACCTTGTGCGAGGTGTCGATTTCGCCAAATGCCTGCGTCATCAAGGACGATAAACCTGCATTTATGGGCGTAAGCGAGATTTTGCGCCACTCGGCAGAGCATACCAAGGGTTTGCTGAAGAAGGAGTTGGAGATTGCCTTGGCGGAGCAGAACGAGGCTTGGCACGCGGCATCGTTGGAGCGAATCTTCATCGAGAACAGACTCTACCAACTCATTGAGGGCTGTAAGTCGCGTGAGGAGGCATACACCGCAGTAGATAAGGGCTTGGAGCCATTCAAGTCGTTGCTTCGTAGAGAGGTCACCTTGGAGGACGTTCAGCGTCTGACCGAGTTGAAGTTCATTCGTATCTCGCGCTTCGATTCGGATAAGGCGGATAACGAGATTAAGCAGATTGAAAAGGATATAAAGCAGACCAAGCACGATTTGGCACACTTGACCGAGTATGCTATTGCCTACTTCGAACATATCCGCGAGAAGTATGGCAAGGGCAAGGAGCGTCAGACCGAGATTCGCGAGTTCGATTCGATTGAGGCTACAAAGGTTGCAGTGTCGAACGCTAAACTCTATGTGGATCGTGAGGAGGGCTTCTTCGGTATCGGTAAGTCGATGAAGGATTCGGAGTATGTCTGCGACTGCTCGGATATTGACGATGTAATCATTATCCTCAAGGATGGTCGCTACATCATCAAGAAGGTTGCAGAGAAGAGCTTTGCCGAGAAGAATATCTACTACATCGGAGTCTTCAAGCGCAATGACGAGCGTACTATATATAATATATTGTATCGTGACGGCAAGGGTGGCTCAATTATGATGAAGCGATGCGCCATCAAGGGTATCACTCGCGATAAGTGGTACGACCTCACCAAGGGCACTGCAAAGAGCGATTTGTTGTACCTTTCGGTCAATCCGAATGGCGAGGCAGAGGTGTTGAAGGTCTACTTCCGCCCACGCCCACGCCTGAAGAAGATGATTGTAGATTTGGACTTCTCGGAGTTGGCAATCAAGGGACGCCAGTCGCAGGGTAACCTCTTCTCGCGCTATCCAATCCACAAGATTGTGCTGAAGGAGAAGGGAGTTTCGACCTTGGCAGGACAGAATATATGGTGGGACGAGGATGTCCGCCGCCTCAATAGCGAGGGACGCGGAGTGCTTCTCGGCGAGTTCCAGGGCAACGACCAGATCGTTGTTTGGACCGCGAAGAACTTGGCATATATCACAGGCTTCGACACCCAGCAGCACTTCCCTGACGACACCTTGCGTGTTGAGCGCTACGAGGCTGGCAAGGTCTATAATCTCTGCTACTTCGACAAGGAGCAGGGCTACTACTATATGAAACGTTTCTCGTTGGAGCAGACCGACAAGGCGCAATACTTCCTCGATGAGGATGGCTCGTGCCGCTTCGAGTGTATCTCGGGTGCAGTAGGTGCGCAGTTGGAGATTACCTATAAGGGTGCACACGAGAATCGCCCTGCCGATATGGTCAATGTCGAGGAGTTCGTGGGCGTTAAGTCGTGCAAGGCGAAGGGTAAGCGATTGACCACCTTCGATGTGGCAACGCTGACCTTTATCGAGCCCGAGGTTATCGAGCCTGAACCAGTAGACGAGGAGCCCGTAGATGACGATATGGAGCCAATCGAGGAGGTTGTAGAGGAGGCAGACGATGTTCAGCCTGTGGATAACAGCAACACCCCGATAGATATTATCCGCAACGACATTGACGACACCAACTCGGAACAGTTAAACCTATTTTAGTTAGGAGTTAGGAGTTAGGAGTTAGGAATTAGGAGTTAGAAGTGAGGAGTTAGGAGTTTTTAATTCTCAATTCTCAATTCTCAATTCTCAATTCTCAACTGAAAGGAACGTATGCGACTATATTTAACCGGTTATATGGCGTCTGGCAAGAGCACGCTGGGACGCAAAATTGCAAAGCGTGCCGAGCTGCCATTCCTCGATACCGACAAGATGATTGAGGAGGCGGAGGGGGCAGAGTGTGCCGATATCATAACCTTTGCTGGCGAGGAGTATTTCCGCAATGCCGAGCGCAAGGCGTTGGAGCAGACTGCAGAGTACGAGAATGCAATCATCTCGACTGGTGGAGGCTTGCCTATTTGGGGCGATAACCAGGCGTGGATAGCGGAGCACGGAGTGTCGGTGTACCTCAAGCGTGAGCCCGAGCAGATACTCTCTCGACTCTCGCCACACGGACGACAGAAGCGCCCAAAGTTCCGCGGTCGGAGCGATGAGGAGCTGTTGCAGTTTATGCACGAGCACTTGGCCGAGCGAGAGCCAATCTACCTCAAGGCTGATATGGTGATTGATTGCTCCGAGATGAACGACTACGAAATAGTGGATAAACTCACGGAGTTTATAACGGAAAACGGAAAGCTAATGGCTAATGGCCAATGGCTAACAGCTAAAATATGATAGGTGTATTCGACTCAGGTTTGGGAGGTCTCTCCGTTTGGCAGGCGTTGTATGATGCTCTGCCCAACGAGTCGTTGATATACCTTGGCGATGGCAAGCGTTGCCCCTATGGCTCACGCAGTCGTGAGGAGGTGATGCAATTTACCGAAGAGGCAGTCGAGAGATTGCTCTCGGAGGGGTGCAAGATGATAGTTGTGGCGTGCAATACGGCTACTGCAGTGGCTATCAAATATCTGCGCGAGAAGTACCCTAATGTGCCATTCGTGGGCTTGGAACCAGCCGTAAAACCTGCGGCACTCACCACTAAAGCAGGTGTTATCGGCGTGTTGGCCACAGAGCGTTCGTTGCAGGGCGACCACTTCCGCAAGGCGGAGGAGAAGTATGGCTCGGAGGTGAAGATTCTCAAAGGGGTAGGTGAGGGCTTTGTCGAGGCTGTGGAGCGCAACAAGGAGAATACTCTCGACACCGAAGCATTGGTGCGCAAGGCTGTGCAACCACTCGTTGATGGCGGAGCCGATAAGATAGTCTTGGGGTGTACCCACTATCCATTCTTGCGAGAGGTTATCTCGAAGGTTGCTGGCGAGGGGGTAGAGATTATAGACTCCTCGGAGGCGGTGGCTCGAAGGGTGATGACACTGCTTGATGAAAACGGTATGAGGGCAGAGGAAGAGGCAGTACCAACCTACAAATTTCTGACCTTTGCCGATGAAGAGTACCGAGAAAAGTTGATTAACAAAGCATTTAATAGATAAAAACGATAATAATATATGGCAAAAGATAGAGGCACTTCACGAGCCGAGCAGAAACGCCGTGAGCGTGAAGCAAAACGCAAAAAGGAGTTGAAAGAGAGTGATGGTACTCGCACCTTGGGTGAGACTATCTGCTGGGTGGGAGGTATATTGCTCCTGCTCTTCTCGTTGTTTGTCCTTGGAGCAACATTGTCGCACATCTTCGTGTGGCGCAACGACCTTGGTATATTGGAGAATAACCCTCTGCGAACCTCCTCCGAGGTGAAGAATCTCTGCTCGGTTTGGGGTGCAGAGATTGCCAACCTACTGACAGGTAAGTCGTTCGGCTTCTTCGGAGTGCTTATGCCAATTATAGGTATGCTCTTTGGTGGCTTCTTGATCTTGGAGCGTTCACGAGTGTTGTGGCGTACAGCCCTCTCTATTATGCTTGTTACCATCTGTGGCTCGCTCACTTTGGCCGCCATAAGTGGTGCAGATGGATTCTTCGGCAGTGGCTGGGGTGGAGAGTATGGTATCGCTGTGGTGAAGATGCTCAAAGATAAGATTGGTGGTATGGGAGTATTCTTCGTACTCGTTGCCTGCTGGATATTGACAGGTGTCATCATCAACCTCCACTTTATAGACTTCCTGAAACGAACTACCGAGAGCGGTGTGGAGCAGAGCAAGGATGCACTCACCTCGATAGTTGCCTTCTTTGCACGCAAGCGTGAGGAGCGTAGGGCTCGTAAGGCGTTGGAGGAGGAGCTTGACGATGCTGTGGCGGCAGAGGATAATGTGCGTGTAGTTGGTGCAGTAGCCGAAGAGAAACCCGAAGAGAAGGTAGAGGAGCAACCAACCGAAGAGGAGAACACTACAGAGGTGCCTGCTGAAACTACCGAAAATGTTGAAGAAGAAAATCTCTCGTCTCTCGTCTCTCGTCTCTCGTCTGATGAGACTGAGGAGTCTGCTCCGAAGTCGAATATCGATGTCGTGGAGGTCTACGAACACAAAGAGGGGCAGCTCTCTGCAAAGGAGATTGATAAAAATAGACCATATAATCCCGATAGCACACCCGACTACAACTTCCCGAAGGTCGATTACTTGTATAGCTACGAGAATGGCGTGGAGGTGTCGAACGATGAGATTGAGCAGAACAAACAGCGCATCGAGGAGACTTTGGGCAACTTCGGAGTGCCAATTATCTCGATGACCGCTACTATCGGTCCTACTGTTACATTGTACGAAATCGTGCAGGAGCCAGGCGTTAAAATCGCTCGCGTGCAGGGTTTGGAGAAGGATATCGCCCAGTCGTTGAAGGCGCTGGGTATCCGTATTATTGCCCCAATTCCAGGCAAGGGTACTATCGGTATCGAGGTGCCAAACCGCAATAAGGAGACCGTTTCGATGCGTTCGGCTATTCAGTCGGAGCGTTTCCAGAACTTCAAGGCGGAGTTACCGGTGGTTATTGGTCGCACAATTCAGAACGAGAACTATGTCTTCGACTTGGCGAAGATGCCTCACTTGCTCGTGGCAGGTGCTACAGGCCAGGGTAAGTCGGTAGGCTTGAATGCCATTATCGCATCGTTGCTCTATCGCAAAGACCCTTCGCAGTTGAAGTTCGTGCTTATTGATCCTAAGACTGTTGAGTTCTCGCTCTACTCGAAGTTGGAGAAGCACTTCCTCGCCAAGATGGAGTCGGAGGACGAGGCTATAGTTAAAGATCCAAAGAAGGCGGTATATACCCTCAATTCGCTCTGTATAGAGATGGAAAATCGTTTGGCAAAGTGCGGTAAGGTGGGTGTTCGCAATATCGTAGAGTACAACGATATGGTACGCCAACGCAAGGTCGAAGATGATATTATGCCATATATTGTGGTTATCACCGATGAGCTTGCCGACCTGATTATGACCGCCAAGGAGGTTGAACAGCCAGTGATGCGTTTGGCACAGAAGGCTCGTGCTATCGGTATTCACCTTATTGTTGCAACCCAGCGACCTGATGTGAAGGTTATCACCGGAGGTATCAAGGCGAACTTCCCTGCTCGTATTGCATTCCGTGTGATGCAGATGATTGACTCGCGTACCATTATCGACCAACCAGGAGCAAACCAGTTGATTGGTCGAGGCGATATGCTCTTCTCGAATGGTGGCGAACTTACCCGTATTCAGTGCGCCTTTGTCGATACTCCTGAGGTGCGCGATATTGTAGAGCATATCTCGGAGCAACCATTCCCATATCCGAGTGGCACATATCTTTTGCCAGACTACGAGGATACAAGTGCTTCGAGTTCGGAGACGAACTTCGGTAGCGAGAGTGGTATGCCACGACAGTTCGATGAGTTCTTTGCCGATGTGGCACGCGATGCTGTGGCGAGTGGTCGATTCTCTACATCTTCGATTCAGAGCTACTATAACGTGGGATTCAATCGCGCTGGACGCATCACACGTCAGTTGGAGCAGGCGGGTATTATTGGTCCTGCCAATGGCTCGAAACCTCGCGATGTGAAGATCTACGATATGGAGTCGTTGGAAGCGTTGTTGCAGGAACTTGGAGTGGAGTAGTGCTATGCGAAAACTGTTCACTATATTGTTGATGTTTGCAGCCTTCTCGGCTATGGCGGACGAGCGAGGTCAAAGTCGCTTGGAACGAATATCGCGCTACTACTCGGCTTTAGGCAACTACTCGCTTTCGTTTGTGCTACGTGCGGGGGATGCTGAGCAGAGTGGAGAGCTGCAGGTTGGCGGTAACAACTCTTATATGCGCGTTGCCGACACCGAGGTCTATGTGATGGACTCGTTGCGCTACGAGGTGCGTAGAGCCGCCAAAGAGGTGGTTGTGGATAGATCCGATGCCTACGAGAAGGAGTTGCTAAATCCTCTGAATGGTTTTTCGGCTGTGGTGGCAGATTACGATGTGGCAGAGAAGATGGTCGATGGACGGGTTGTTGTGACACTATCGCCCAAGAAGAGTGGCGAGGTTGTTACTATATTGATGGCTGTCGATGGCGAAAGTATCGCAAAGGTGCAGTATGGCACAGGTCAGAATATGGTGGAGATAGAGGTGGAGCGATGCAAAAAAGGGGCTATTTCTATCCCTAAGTTCGATAAGGAGTGTTATAAAGGGTTTGAATTGATAGATTTTCGCTAAAAAATGCGATATTTTTGGTTGAAAATTTTGTCGTTTGAGAAAAATGACTTAATTTAGTAGTGCGAAAAGAAACAATCAAAGAAATAACACTTAAATTTTGAGTTCTATGATTATCACATTTAACGAATTGCGCCGTATTAAGGATAGACTTCCAAGCGGCAGCTCACAGCGTATTGCAGACGAGTTAGGTCTTGATGTAGAGACAGTGCGTAACTATTTTGGCGGAAAGCATTTTGATGCGAAGGGTTCGGTAGGCGTTCACTTCGAGCAGGGTCCAGATGGTGGAGTTGTGACTCTTGATGATACCGCTATTCTCGATGCTGCAATGCGCATTTTGAACGAGTTGGAGAAATAATTTTAGTTTCTTGCGTAGAGGGGTTGTTCTATTTTGAACAACCCTGTTTTTGCTGAGAATACATATATAATATTAAACATAAAAAACGGATAAGTTATGAAGAGAATTTTAATGGCGATTGTTTGCGTGGCAGTGGCATTCTCTGTTTCGGCGCAGTCAAAAAAGGCTCCAAAGTTGGATTATGTAAATGCAACTGAGCTCACTTTGCTCGGTAAATTGTGCGAGACAACCAATCCCTACCATCGTATGGAGGTTGCCAATATCGAGGGTATAACCAAGACCGAGGCTCGTTTGCTTAAGCAGGCTTCGGGTTTGGCTATCGCATTCAAGACAAACTCAACAGTTATCTACGTTAAGGCAGAGTATGGTGATGGTTGTTCGTGGGGTCCGTATGCTCCGTTGGCAGCAACTACAGGCTTCAACCTCTTTATCAAAGATGGTAAGGGAGACTGGACTTGGGCTGCATCGCGAGCTCATAAGCTTGCTCCTACTGCAAAGGTCTTGGAGGCAGGTCTTCTCAATAAGCCACTCTCGATAATCAACGGTATGGATAAGGGTGAGAAGGAGTGTATCCTCTATCTCCCTCTCTATTCGGAGCTTAAATCTGTAGAGATTGGCGTAGCTCAGGGTGCATCAATCGAGAAGTTGGCTAACCCATTCCGCCACAATATCGCAGTGTTTGGATCGAGCTTTACTCACGGTTCGTGCTCTTCGGGTGCAGGTTTGACTTGGCCAGCATTCTTCTCGCGTGCGACAGGCTTGCATATGTGCTCGTTTGGTATGTCGGGTAACAGCAAGTTGCAGTCATACTTGGGTGAGGAGTTCGGAAAGATCAATGCAGATGCTTTGGTTTGCGACGCATTCTCTAACCCATCGGTAACAGTTATCGGTCAGCGCATTCGCCCATTCATCGAGGCTGTACGCAAGGGTAATCCTAATTTGCCTATTATCTTCCTCAACACTATCTATCGCGAGCATCGTAACTTCCTCCCTGCATACGAGAAGCGCGAGCAGTC
>JAZOWM010000023.1:0-11496 GCA_045659225.1 Alistipes sp. | reverse complement strand
GTATGGCGAGTGTGGCGAGTATGGGGTATCTTCGCGGAACATTCCACCATCGAGGGGGAGCGCACCATACACCTCATCGGTCGAGATGTGGTAGAAACGCTTACCCTCGTACTTCTCGGGCAGTGACTCCCAGTAGCAGCGAGCCGCCTGTAGGAGCGAGAGTGTACCCAAAACATTGGTTTCAGCAAACTCGCAAGGATTGCTTATCGAGCGGTCTACGTGGCTTTCGGCTGCAAGGTGAATTACTCCGTCAATATGGTGCTCCTCGAGCAGTGACGATACCAATGTAATATCGCATATATCACCCTTGACAAAGGTGTAGTTGGGGTAACTCTCCACATCTCGCAGATTGTCGAGATTGCCTGCATAGGTCAATTTGTCGAGGTTTATGATGTTGTACTCGGGGTACTTGGTGACAAAATGACGCACTACGTGCGAGCCGATAAATCCAGCTCCTCCAGTAATCAATATGTTACGCTTTGATTCCATGGTTTAATCTATCTATTTAGTTGGTTTATGCATCGTGAAAGAGCCTCCTGCCACTCTGGTATAGCCATACCAAAGGTTGAGGAGAACTTTGTTTTATCCAATACCGAGTATCGTGGGCGTATCGCCTTTGTTGGGTACTCGGCGGTGGAGCAAGGGTTGATTCTACATTCGACAAGGGAGCTTTGCTTGGCAATCTCCACCGCAAATTCGTACCACGAACACTCTCCCTGGTTTGTGTAGTTGTATATGCCATATTTGGAGTGTTGCCCACTCTCTATAATATCGACTATAGCTTTTGCAAGGTCGCCCGCATAGGTTGGAGTACCGAACTGGTCCGCTACAAGCTTTATCTCGGGACGCGAAGAGAATAACCCTCGCATTGTTTTGCAGAAGTTACGGCCAAACTCCGAATAGAGCCACGCCGTGCGTAGGACGATGGCGCGACACTCCGACTTTGCGATTGCTTGCTCTCCTGCCAACTTGGTACGTCCGTAGGCGTTGAGCGGAGCAGGAACGGCATCTTCGGTGTATGGCACAAGGGCATTGCCCGCAAATATATAATCTGTGGAGATATGTATGAGGGTGGCGTTGTATCTCTTGCAAACCTCGGCAAGAGTGGCTACAGCCTTGTGATTTATGCTATCTGCCAACACCTCCTCATCCTCTGCCAAATCTACTGCAGTGTAGGCGGCGCAATTTATAATAATATCGATATTCTCTCTTGCTATCCTCTCCTCAATAGCTACTTCGGAGGTTATATCCAACTCCGTAATATCAGTAAAGATGTAATGGTGGCAGCTCTCGGCACTTGCCAAGCGCAGGGCGCAACCCAACTGACCATCTCCACCTGTTACTAATATCCTCATAGAGCTAATATAGATCTTCGTTGTAGTCGAATAGTTGTTTGCAATCGGCAAGGATCGGGCTCTTTGAATCCTTTTCCGAGAGGATAACCTTATCGGCAGGAATCTTCCAATCAATCTCGAGCGCAGGGTCGTTCCAACGGATAGCGCCCTCGCTCTGAGGTGCATAGTAGTTGTCGCACTTGTACTCGAGAATAGCCGTCTCGCTCAATACCGAGTAGCCGTGAGCAAATCCGCGTGGGATGAAAATCTGACGGTGGTTATCTGCCGACAACTCTACGGCTATATGTTTGCCGAAGGTGGGGGAACCCTCTCTAATATCTACTGCTATATCGAGAACTCGTCCCTCAACTACGCGCACCAACTTGCTCTGTGCGTGGGGTGGTAGCTGGAAGTGTAGACCGCGCACCACACCATACGAGGATTTAGCCTCGTTGTCCTGAACAAAGCGTGTGGCGAACACCTCCTCGGTGAAAACGCGCTCGGATAACGCTTCGAAGAAGTATCCTCGCTCGTCCTCGAAGATGCGAGGCTCGATAATTACTACCCCCTCGATGTCGGTCTTTACAACATTCATCGACTTCTCTTCTTTACGAGATTTATCATATACTCTCCGTAGGCGTTGCGCTTCATAGGCTCGGCAAGGCGAAGAAGATCCTCGTCCGAAATCCAACCCTTGTTCCACGCAATCTCCTCCAAACAAGCCACTTGAACACCTTGGCGGTTCTCGATGACCTCGATAAAGCGCGAAGCATCGAATAGCGATTCGTGAGTTCCGGTATCTAACCACGCGAATCCTCGTCCCATAATCTGCAATGCCAACTCACCGCTCTGCAAAAATGCCTCGTTTACGGAGGTTATCTCCAACTCGCCGCGAGCCGAAGGTTTTACACTTTTTGCCACCTCTACAACCTTATTAGGGTAGAAGTAGAGTCCAACCACGGCGTAGTCCGACTTTGGATTTGCGGGCTTCTCCTCGAGCGAAATAGGCTCGCCATTTTTACCTCTTTCAACCACTCCAAAGCGTGTTGGGTCGGGTACGGCATAGCCGAAGATAGTAGCCTTACCATCTTTCTCGGCAGTCTCAACTGCTCGGCGTAACATACTCGAGAACCCCTGACCATAGAATATATTATCGCCCAAGACCATACATACCGAGTCCTCTCCGATAAACTCCTCTCCAATGATAAATGCCTGTGCCAAACCATCTGGTGACGGCTGCTCGGCGTACTCGAATCGCACACCATACTCCGAGCCATCTCCCAAAAGTCGGCGGAAAGACGGGAGATCGTGCGGTGTCGAGATAATGAGAATATCTCTGATACCTGCCAACATCAATGCCGATATTGGGTAGTAAATCATCGGCTTGTCGTAGATTGGCAACAACTGCTTGCTGATGCCCTTGGTGATCGGGTAGAGTCGTGTGCCGCTACCTCCAGCTAAAACAATTCCTTTCATATTTTTTAGCCTTTATTCTTTTTTAATCAATTTTTTCAATATCGTCCGCTTTGATGCCCGATACCGATACGGCAATTACACCATCTATCGCTACTACAAAGCGTTTCGAACGCTTGCCCTCAATCTTTACGAGCCTTCCCTCGCAACCCTTGAATGCTCCGCCATTTACGCGCACCCTCTCGCCAACTTCGAAGTGCAGCTCCTCTCCAGCGAGAATCTCCGCCTTGTCGTCTATCTCGTTGCAGACTGCCATAAATTGTTGCATCTGCTCCTTGGGTACCTCAATCGGAGTGTTGCGTCCCTCGGCGGGGCGTGTAATGTAGTGCAGGTAGGGTATTCGCCTCTTGACCTCTTGTATTGTATCGCGCTCTCCGAGTACGAAAATAAGGTCGCGGACTACAGGCGTAAAGTCGGTTTTGATACGTCTGCCAACCTTTGTTGTACGCTTTCGCATAGGAACAAAACTCTCGATTTTCTCCGCCTCGAGAAGTCGTTGAGCCATAAGGTTGCGTCCGTATGTGGCGCGCATTGCGAACCAGTTTACCTCTCTTGCCTCCTGCAACATGGTGCAAATATAATAATTTTTTTCTATTTTCAAATAGCTATTTGAACGAAATAATATCCTCTACGCCATACTCTTTGTAGTGCGCTTGCAGCTCATCGTTACGGTCGGAGAGTATTAAAAGTTTGTCACTTATGTGCAATTCGGCATTGCCTTTTGGAACAAAGTAGTCGCCATCGCGACACACCATCACCACAAGGGTATTGTCGGGCAAGGCAACCTTATTCAATGTGTTGCCCTCCGAGAGCATCTGCTCGGTAACCGCTATTTCGGTAAATGCCGACTTTACCTTATCCTGCAGTGCAGCCTCGAACTTACTCTCCTTCTCGGTGTATGCCAAGCCGAATAGCTCCGCCATGCTGCTGACGGTTGTACCCTGGATTACGAGCGAGAGAATTGTCATTATGAATACAACATTGAATATAATCTCCGCACCCTCGATTTTTGCCACCCAAGGGTAGGTCGCAAAGATGATAGGCACTGCGCCTCGCAATCCCACCCACGAGATGTAGGAGCGTGCCTTGCGCGATAGCCTGCGGAAAGGAGCGAGCGCAAGGAATACCGCAGCAGGACGAGCAATAAGCATAAGAAATGCTCCAGCGGCAACGCCCAGGAGTATGATGTGTGACTGTAGGGCTTGGTTTAGATCGACCAATAGACCCAACATAAGAAACATAATAATCTGGAATAGCCAGGTTATACCATCGAAGAAGGTTGTAACCGTACGCTTATTGACGAGTTTGTTATTACCCACTATGAGTCCTGCGATGTAGACTGCCAAGTAGCCGTTTCCCTTGATCAACGATGTGAATGAGAAGGTGAAGAATACGCACGCCAGGAGTAACACCGAGTAGAGCGAAGCGTTGTTGATGTTTATCTTGTTGATGATCCATACCGAAGCGCGACCAAAGAGGTAGCCCACCAATGCACCCATCGCCATCTGTACTATAAACATCAAAAGGGCTCCTCCAATACCTATCTCTTCGCCACCTCCGCCTAGCATTCTTAGGAGAAGAATCACAAGGATATATGCCATAGGGTCATTCGAACCACTCTCCAACTCTAACAATGGTCGCAAATTCTCTCTTAAACCTTGTCGGCGAGTACGCAATATGGAGAATACCGATGCCGAGTCGGTAGAGGATATGGTCGATGCCAAGAGTAGTGAAAGTGGGAACGAGAATTCGAATCCGAGCCAAGGCGCTACCAAATAGATGAAACCTCCGAGCAGTAGGGCGGTGGTCAATACACCCGCGGTGGCAAGGGTTATACCCTCGGCAAGCACTGGTCGTATCTCCGAGAACTTGGTATCCATACCGCCCGAAAAGAGTATGATACAGAGTGATATCATACCTATAAACTGCGTCAATTCGGGTGAGTTGAACGAGAGAATGTCGTAGCCGAAGAATAATCCTACCGCCAGAAAGAGCAAGAGCGCAGGGGCATTAAAACGGTATGCCACCTTGCCAGCCATTACTGCCACGAATAGAAGTATTGCTCCAATTAGTAGGAAGTGTTCTGCATTTATCATATTTTTGGGTGAGTGCTTGTTTAGTATAGGTTTAATTTGTTGTTTATCAGCGATATGCCGATGCGTATTTTGCTTGAACGGCGATAGTAGTCTATCATTGTTTCGCCATAGCCGTAGCAATACTGCACAAAGAGGGATGGTAACCAATCTCCTCGCTTTGCCATACGCCACGAAGCCTCCATCTGAACATTGTACTTTGCAAATGTTACGGTTGGATTTACGAGTGCTGTAACTTGTAGTCGCTCGTTGCGAGTGTGAAATGTTCCCCACACTTGCATTACGCCGCGATAACGGAAGTATTTCTGGTTTATTGTCTCGTCGTGGAAGAAATAACCGTACCAAGCACGAGCGCCAAATCGCCAATGCTCAAATGGCTCATACAAGCACGCCACAGTTGCATAATTGAACGAGCGAGAGTCGCTGTTGCCTATGCCGTTCGATTCGTGTTCGAAACCGAACAGAAGGCGCACCTTATCGTTGGTCTGCCACGCTACCCAAACTCCTGGATTGTAGGCTGTTTCACGGAAAGGACACGACTTTTGGTAGATATCCCAAATGCTTCGTTGTGAGTATGTTGCAAAGATGTCAACATCGTTTTTGATGTGCCACAAGTGCAGTGCAAGGCTCAGTTGGAATTTTACATCGGAACTATATTGCGACACAGGTCTGTTTGTGGCGAAGCCGGTTGCGATATAGTTATGTTTCCACATTCCGATTACGGGATACTGGCTCTTTGGAGTTGAGGGCGAAGAGTTGAGAGTTGAGAGATTTTTTTTGTTGACAATAACGGAGTCAGTCTGCTTTGCCGAAACTGCAAAACAGAGCATCATAAATACTATTGCCAACACTTTACGCATATACAAAAAAGTTATTTTGCTCTCCTTTTTCCGCTGTTTTATTCTGCTACTGCGGAATGAAGATATATGTTATTGTACCTTGTTGCTTGGCAGGAGCATTGTTGTTGATGTCGAATTGCGAATTTCGAGCCGACTCTACGGCGGTTTGTCGCATACACTCGTCGCCTCCGCTCTCCACCCAAGCCGATGTAACCTCGCCACGCTGATTTACCACTACCGATACAATAACCTCGCCACCACCTTCGCAACGATAGGCAGGTTTTACCAAATATCGACTATATCGCACTGGATTTTTGAACGAGAAACTGACCGTAACTGCACCTTTGCGCTTGGTGTCAGTTTGCTCTCCGTTGCTATCCCCCCTTTTGCGATTTTCTCCTATGGCATTTGCCTCACGCAACCCCTTCTCGTAGGCTTCACGATTGGCTCGTCGCTCCTTCTCTACCGCTTCGGCTGCGGCGTTCAATTCCGAAACATCGGTGCCTTTCTCATCTTCGAGATTTTCGTTCAAAGCATTTTCGTTTGACGAGAGGTTACGAATTGATTTCCAGTCGGTTTTGCTATTGTTTCGCTTCACCTCTTCGAGTAGTCGGTCGCGCTCATGCTCGAGAAGTTCGACTGCTCCGAGGTCGATATACATTGTATCGGAGGCTACGCGCTTTGATGCTCCAATTTTTGCCGAGACAAAGATTATCGACACCACCAAGTAGACGATAATTGTTACGCATAGACCTACGCGATTATCGTAGATCCAACTTATTGGGTCTTCGCGCCTATTGTCGAACGGCAGTCGAAGCCTCGTTTTGCGCGGACGGGGCGGTTGTTGTTCCTGATTAGGAGTGTTATTTGTGTTTTGTTGCATCGCTATCTGTAAAATAATTCGCAAATTTAATAAAATTAAGAGAAAAATACTATCTTTGTGGCAATTATAGATATACTTTGACAAATTTTACAACATTATGTCGGTAAAACAGAATACTATTGGAACCCCGATAACATTCTCGGGCAAAGGACTTCACACAGGAAAGCAGGTAACAATGACCGTTAGCCCTGCTCCGGAAAATCACGGCATCGTATTTCGCCGTATCGATATTGAGGGTGCACCTTCGGTACCTGCATTGTGCGAATATGTGGTGGATACTTCGCGCGGTACAACAATCGCCCAGGGCGAAGCTCGCGTAAGTACCATCGAGCATATTATGTCGGCGCTTTGGACTCTTGGTGTAGATAATGCTTTGATTGATATCAACGCTCCCGAAACCCCTATTATGGACGGTTCGGCTCGTGAGTATGCCGCAGAGATTCTCCGCGTAGGCGTTGTGGAGCAGTCGGCAGATCGTAAATTCTACGAGGTGACCGAAAAGCAGGTCTATGCAATCCCCGAGAAGGGAGTGATGTTGGCGATATATCCGAGTGAGGACTTCTCTGCTGCGGTGCATATCGATTTCAACTCGAAGATTATCGGTAATCAGTATGCGACATTCAACCCCGAGGATAACTATCAGGAGAAGATTGCTCCAAACCGCACCTTCGTATTCTTACACGAGTTGGAGATGCTGGCAGCAGCAGGCTTGGTAAAGGGTGGCGATGTAGATAATGCTATCGTAGTTGTGGAAAAACCCGTTACGGAGGAGCAGTTGCAGCGTCTTTCGACCCTCTTCGACAAGAAGGATATAAAGGTTACGGGCGGATATCTCAACAACCTCGAACTCCGTTCGACCAACGAGATGGCACGCCATAAGTTGCTGGATTTGCTCGGCGACTTTGCATTGCTCGGTATGCGTATCAAGGGTAATGTTATGGCAACACGTCCTGGTCACTATGCCAATACCGAGTTTATGAAGCAGATTCATAACTCTATTCGCCGTGAGGGTGTGAAGCCTCGCTATAAGTACGATCGCAAGAAGGCTCCATTGTTCGATATTGTCGATATTCAGCGAATGTTGCCGCACCGTTTCCCATTCCTCTTGGTTGATAAAATCTACCATATGGACGATACCTCTATTGCGGGTATCAAGCAGGTGACAATCAACGAATCTTTCTTCCAGGGACACTTCCCAAGCGAGCCTATTATGCCGGGCGTGCTTATCGTGGAGTCGATGGCGCAGGTGAGTGGTTTGTATGTATTGAGCAAGGTGGAGGATCCCGAGTCGTATTTGACCTACTTCCTCCGCATAGATAATGTTCGCTTCCGCCAGAAGGTCGTACCAGGCGATACCTTGCAGATTGAGTGCGTTTTGGCAGAGCCATTCCGCCGCAATATTGCAAACGTTGAGTGTAAGGTGTTCGTAGGCGATACCCTCGCTTGCGAGGCGACTATTGTAGCACAGATTATTAAAAACAAATAAAAATCGTTCTGATGAGTTCTTTTTGCACGAATCTTCGGATATCGAAATGCTCACATACCTTTTAGTATGCTCCGCTTTCGCTACCTCGCTTCGCACAAAAATAATCTCATCATCTCCGATTTTAGAAGTTGGGGATAACGGAAAATAACTTTGCATTCTTAACTCAAAAAGCCAATGGCCAATGGCTAATGGCTAAAAGCAAAAAATAAAAAAAAAGTATGATTAGCCCATTAGCTTATGTTCACCCAGACGCAAAGCTGGGAAACAATGTAACAGTAGAACCATTTGCATATATTGCAGGTGATGTTGAGATTGGAGATGATTGCTGGATTGGTCCAGGTGCAGTTATCCACGATGGCGCTCGCATCGGTAAGCGCAATAAGATTCACACCGCAGCTTCGATTTCGTGCCTTCCGCAGGATTTGAAGTTTGTAGGCGAGAAGACCACTGCCGTAATTGGTGACGACAACGATATTCGTGAGTGCGTAACCATCAGCCGTGGTACAGCTTCGCGTGGAACTACCGTTGTGGGAAGTGGAAACCTCTTGATGGCGTATGTTCACGTGGCACACGATGATGTTGTGGGTAACCACTGCGTTATCGCTAACCGTACTTCGCTCGCTGGCGAGGTTGAGGTTGGAGATTGGGTAGTTATTGGCGGTCACTCGGCAGTACACCAGTGGACTAAGATTGGCGACCACTGTATGATACAGGGTGGTTCGTTGGTTTGTCAGAATGTACCTCCATTTGTCACTATGCGCGAGTCTGGTTCGTTTGCAGGTATCAACAAGATTGGCTTGCAGCGCCGTGGCTTTACACCAGAGCAGTTGGAGGCGATCCACAACGCATACCGAATCATCTTCCAGAGCGATTTGAACTTTACGAACGCCTGCAACGAGGTTGAAAATACCTTGCCGCAGTCGCCAGAGCGCGATTATATCTTGAAGTTTGTGCGCGAGTCAATCGGCGGTCGAGGCGTAATCAAGAAGTACGGAAGATAAAAATATAGACTATGAGAGTAGCACTCTTTGTCCCTTGCTTCGTAAATGCTCTCTATCCCGAAGTTGGCGAGGCTTCGTACAAGTTGCTTACTTCGCTCGGATTAGAGGTTGATTATCCATTGGAGCAGACCTGTTGCGGGCAGCCTATGGGCAATGCAGGTTACGAAAAGGATGCAGAGTCTTTGGCTGAACGTATGGAGCAACTCTTTGCCGAGTATGACTATGTTGTAGGCCCTTCGGCAAGTTGTGTGTCGTTCGTGCGCGAGGCATATCCTCGCCTTTCGCACCATAAGGGGGAGCATAAGTGCCTTTCGAGTCGAATATACGAGATTTGCGAGTTTCTACACGATGTGGTTAAGCCTACATCGTTGGAGGCTCGCTTTCCTCATAAAGTTTCAATCCACAACTCTTGCCACGGAGTGCGCCTTATGGGGTTGAGCGCGCCGAGCGAGCTGAATGTTCCATACTACTCAAAGTTGCGCAACCTCTTGGAGTTGGTTGAGGGTGTGGAGATTGTAGAGCCTGAACGCAGAGATGAGTGCTGTGGCTTTGGCGGACTCTTTTCGATAGAGGAGAGTGCCGTGTCGGCGCGTATGGGCAGGGATAAGGTGCAACGCCATATCGCTACGGGTGCGGAGTTTATTACGGGTGCCGACTCCTCGTGCCTGATGCATATGCAAGGCGTTATCGAGCGCGAGAAGTACGCCATACGCACCAAACATATTGTAGAAATTCTAACAGCCAAGGAATGAACTATCACGCAATAAAGGCAAAAGCCTTTTTGAAGAATGAGGAGCGTGCATCGTGGCACGATAAAGCCCTCTATGCGGTGCGCGAGAAGCGTGACCGCCAGGCCTGCTCACTGCCCGAGTGGGAGCAGTTGCGTGAGAAGGCTTCAGCTATCAAGGAGCATACTCTATCGCACTTGGCTGACTACCTCGAGGAGTTTGAGCGCAATGCTACAGCCAACGGTATCGTAGTGCATTGGGCAGAGTCGGGCGAGGAGATGAACGCTATAGTTGCGAAGATTATCGAGGAGCGCGGAGCGAAACACCTCGTCAAGTCGAAGTCGATGTTGGCGGAGGAGTGTCACCTTGCCCCATGCCTCGAAGAGCGCGGTGTAGAGGTCGTAGAGAGTGACTTGGGTGAGCGCATCGTGCAGTTGATGGAGTGTGCACCAAGCCATATTGTACTCCCCGCAATCCACATCAAGCGTGAGGAGGTGGGCGAGTTGTTCGAGGAGAAACTCTCAACCGAGAAGGGCAATTCCGATCCTACATACCTTACTCACGAGGCGCGTAAGCACCTTCGCGAGAAGTTCCTTTCGGCCGATGTCTCGATGACGGGCGTGAACTTTGCAATCGCCTCGGAGGGTGCATTTGCCGTATGTACCAACGAGGGTAATGCCGATATGGGTACATCATTTACCGATACGCATATCGCCATTATGGGATTGGAGAAGATTATCCCCGATATGGCATCGTTGGGTGTTTTCACTCGCCTATTAGCGCGTTCAGCTACGGGACAACCGATTACAACCTATACCTCAATCTACCGCAAACCCGAGGAGAGTAAGCAGATTCACCTCGTCATTGTGGACAATGGTCGCACCAAGTCGCTTGCAGACAAGGAGCATCGCAATATGCTTAAGTGTATGCGTTGTGGTGCGTGTATGAACACCTGCCCAGTATATCGCCGTACGGGTGGTTACTCCTACTCGTATTTTATTCCAGGACCTCTCGGTATCAACCTCGGAATGTTGCGCTCGCCAGAGTCGTATGGTGGTAATGTTTCGGGATGCTCGCTATGTTACTCTTGCTCGGGAGTCTGCCCTGCGAAGGTCGATTTGGCAGAGCAAATCTACAAGTGGCGTCAGCAGATGGCTCCGCTTGGCGTGGCAGATGCGAAGAAAAAGATGATGGTCAAGGCGATGAATCTGATGATGCGTAACCCTAAACTCTTTAATGTGGCGTTGAGGGTTGCCCCATATATTCCTCGCTTTGTATATAATAATGGTATAAACCCTTGGTGTGCGTCAGGTCGCGAGATGCCACACTTTGCGGATAAGAGCTTCCGTGCGTTGTGGAGCGAGGGTAAAATCGGAAAGGAGGAGTAACGATGAGCGCAAGAGATAATATTTTGAATAGATTGCGTGCAGTTGAGACGGTAGAGGTTACAAAACCGCAGGTCGATATCGAGCCTATCCGTTTTGACGATAGGGTAGCCCACTTTGCCGATATGGTGAAGGCTGTAGGTGGCGAGGACGTAGAGATGACGGAGTCGCTCGAGCAGACACTTGCAGTATGCGGTGTGGATTGCACAAACCTTGTATCTCCGTTGGCAGAGTTGACTCAGACGGTAAATCCCGATGCCGTAGCCGATGTTCA
>JAZOWM010000022.1:0-12531 GCA_045659225.1 Alistipes sp. | reverse complement strand
TCACAGCCTCGGTGTGAGCATTGCCCGTTACAGCGCTCGCCTCGTCTACGTTGCACACGTAGAGTACAGGCTTGTCAGTCAAGAGGTTGAGGTCGCTAACTGCCTTGCGCTCCTCCTTGTCGAGTTCGAGTGTGCGAGCGCCCAAACCCTGCTCCAAAACCTCCTTGTAACGCACCAAAATATCGTACTGGCGCTTTGCTAATTTGTCGCCACCAGTCTGCGCCTGCTTTGCAACCTTTGCGATGCGATTTTCGATGGTTTCGAGGTCTTTGAGCTGCAACTCGGTGTCGATAATGCCCTTGTCACGAACTGGGTCAATCGAGCCGCCTACGTGGGTAATATTGTCGTTGTCGAAGCAACGCAAAACGTGAATAATCGCGTTTGTGTTGCGAATGTTTGCAAGGAACTTATTTCCAAGACCTTCGCCACGCGATGCACCCTTTACAAGACCTGCGATATCAACGATTTCGATGGTTGTAGGGATAACACGCTTTGGGTTGTCAATCTCTGCCAACTTGATAAGTCGCTCGTCAGGTACAGTGATGATGCCGACATTAGGCTCGATAGTACAGAAAGGGAAGTTTGCCGACTGCGCCTTTGCGTTCGACAAACAGTTGAAAAGTGTCGATTTGCCAACATTTGGCAAACCTACGATACCACATTGTAAAGCCATATTTATTTCATTTATTTATATAATTCGTTGAGTATCTTTGCTAATCGCAAACCTCCTGCTAACAACTGCTTCTCGATTACAGGTGTGTAGTAAGTGATATAGTCGTACGATAGCTTGCCTTTCTCTGGCGAAACCTTATAGATCTCGGTTGCGATTTTGTGACTCTGTTCGAGCCAATCTTTTGCCTCGCCCTTTGCCAATTCCTCCTTGCGCTCGTCGGTGCAGTAGCGGTTGAGTTGCTGTTCCCACTCGGTGTAGCTCCATTTATGAGTAGCCTCCACCAATTCGCTATCCCACAATTTATGCAACTTGGTATCGCGATTGAAGAACTTGACATTAACCCCGTTACCACCTCTATCACTCAGATGACCTGCGTGCATTGGACAGTGAATATCGCCAACCAAGTGGATAAGCATTCGCAAACGGACACCCTCCTGCTCGGGCGATAGCTTCCCGCTCTTCACCTCTGCGATAAGTCCGCCTATAGCAGTCACCACATCGCCCTTCTCGTTCTTGGGCATTGTTTCGTAGGTGAAACCCTCGTCTACATTGGCGTAGTGCCAACTCTTGGTGTAGCGGTATTGGTCGCTGTAACTTGCATTGTCGAGCCAATTTGCGTAGTATACCAACGAGTGATTATCCAACTTCTTCACCACCTTCTGATATACCTCGGGCGAGAGGTTACACTCAGCAATATAGGCCACCACATCGTGTCCTTTCTGCCCCCAACCAAAAGATGGAAGAGTGGCGCAAACGGCTATTATTGCAACTAAAAATCTCTTCATTTTTAATTTTGCATTCTCTCGTCTCTTACTACTGGTTCATCGTAGCCAAGAACTCCTCGTTTGTGCGAGTGAGGTTCATCTGCTTTTCGAGGAACTCCATAGCCTCCACTGGTGTCATATCCGAGAGGTACTTGCGGAGTACCCAGGTGCGCTGCATAACCTCGCGAGAGAGGAGCAAATCCTCTCGGCGGGTGCTCGATGCCACAACATCCACAGCAGGGTAGATTCGCTTGTTGGCGATACGGCGGTCGAGTTGCAACTCCATATTACCTGTACCCTTGAACTCCTCGAAGATAACCTCGTCCATCTTTGAGCCTGTTTCGATGAGAGCGGTAGCAATGATTGTGAGCGAGCCCTTCTCCTCGGTGTTTCGTGCTGCACCGAAGAAACGCTTTGGTTTGTGAAGGGCATTTGCATCGACACCTCCCGATAGAACCTTACCCGATGCAGGCTGTACCGAGTTGTAGGCACGAGCCAAACGGGTAATAGAATCCAAAAGAATTACTACATCGTGTCCGCACTCAACCATACGCTTTGCCTTCTCGAGAACCATCTCGGCGACCTTTACGTGACGCGATGCCTGCTCATCGAAGGTCGAAGATACAACCTCGGCCTTGACGTGGCGAGCCATCTCGGTAACCTCCTCAGGGCGCTCGACAATAAGGAGAACAATCATATACACCTCGGGGTGGTTATCGGCAATAGCGTTGGCAAGGCTCTGCAAAATCATTGTCTTACCAGTCTTTGGCTGTGCTACGATAAGCGCACGTTGTCCCTTGCCGATAGGCGAGAATAGATCTACAATGCGGTTTGTCTTTGAGTTGTGTCCTGCACCCGTAAGGTTGAATTTCTCACTCGGGAAGAGTGGAGTGAGGTACTCGAACTGTACTCGGTCGCGAATTAAATCGGGCTCCAAGCCGTTAATCTTTGTCACTCGAACGAGAGGGAAGTATCGCTCGCCCTCCTTCGGTGGACGAATAATACCCGCTACGGTATCTCCAGCCTTCAAGCCAAAATGCTTTATCTGGGACGGAGATACATATATATCATCTGGCGAGTTGAGGTAGTTGTAGTCGGCAGAACGGAGGAAACCGTAACCATCGGGGATAATCTCCAATACACCTTCGCCATATACCTCTGCTGTAAAGTCGTGCTTGGTGATAGGCTTGTCAATATCCTCTTTGGACTCCTCCTCATCTGCTACTTTCTTTGCACTCTCCTCCTCGATAGCGACAACAGTCTCTACCACTACTGCGCTCTTTGGCTTGCGACCACGCTTCTTCGGTTGTGTCGCAGGGTCAGTAATGCTACTTTCGGTGGTAGTTTCAGGGGAAAGACTCTCTGTAGTAGCTTCGTTCTCTACCTCCTTCTTGCTCTCGATATTACTTTGCGACTCGGGGCTAACCACCTCGGATTTATCCTCTACGGCCTCCCTCTTTACTGTCTCTACCTTTATTGCGCCAAGACGAGCACGCTTACGCTTTTGAGGAGCTGCAGGCTGAGCTCCAGGCTCGGCAGGAGTAGCTGCTTCCGCCTCCGAAACCTCGGTAGCTGCTTCGTTCTCTCCTATTGCAGAGATGCGGGCAATAAGCTCTTTCTTCGATAATTTCTCCTCTGTGATGCCGAGAACCTTCGCAATCTCGCGCAACTCGGCAACACTCTTGCCTTGAATAGCAATCAAATCTTCCATAATCTTAGTTTTGCGATTGTTTCATTGGTCGAACGACCTATGGTTATACGAGCAGTCGGTCTTGTATCCGAAGTCCGATGCCTCAAATAACGATGCAAATATAGTGCTTTTATTGCAAATAAAAAAATATTTTTTTGTATGCGCAGATTATACTCTTGCTTTTGTCGCGTAAAAAATCTAATTTTGTGGATGGAAAAAATATTTAAACCATAAAAAATATAAAATAGTATGAAAAAAATTATCATCGCAGCACTCTCTGCTGTAACCTTATTTTCGGCACAACCCGCATTTGCTTGGGGTGGCTGGGCGCATAAACTGATTGCCTACATTGCCGATTCTCATCTCACTCCAGAGGCTAAGGCTATTGCAGAAAAGCATCTTGGTTCTCCAATCTACAACCACGCAAGCTGGATGGATCAGGTGCCAGTTTGGAAGAAGAAGCATATCCCAGGTTGGGAGCAGACCTCGTGGTGGCATATGTGCACTGTGGATAGAGTAGGCAAGAAGAAGTTTGCCATTAGCGACAAGCGTTCACCGAAGGGAGATGGCAACCTCTATCCAAATCTTGTAACCTGCGTAGATAATTTGAAGAATTATCGCAACCTCACCGACTCGGCAGTTATGATTAACCTCAAGTGTATTATCCATATGGTTGGCGATATGCACTGCCCTTGCCATATCTTCTATACCGAGTTTGACGATTGCTTCTCGCACACCAAGCCCGATGGTACTAAGGTGCGCCGTCACGACCAAATGCGGGTCTACTTCAATGGCAAGAAGACCACTTCGCACCGTGTTTGGGATGGTCTTTCGATTCGTCAGATTTGGCCTGAGTATGGTCCAGACTACGAGAAGTTCCGTATAGCACTCGACAAGTTGCCACAGAAGAAGATTGACAAGATGTGTAAGGGTACACTCGAGCAGTGGGTGTTGCAGAACGCTAAGGATTGCCGTTATATCTACGATATTATGGAGCCTAACTGCAAGATTGATAGAGAGTTCTTGCTCGATAATCAGAAGTTGTCTAAGCAGCAGTGTTTGCGTGCATCGTACCGCTTGGCGCATATTCTTAACGAGTGTCTAAAATAGTTGATTGAGTATGAAAAAGATTGCTATTTCAATATTCACTTTTGTGCTGCTATTCTCGGCACAGAGTGCTATGGCGTGGGATGGTTGGACTCACAAGCTTATCGCCCATATTGCCGAGCCATATTTGACTGACAAAGCAAGAGAGGAGTGTAAGAAGTATCTCGGCTCTCCGATTTACGACCACGCAACTTGGATGGATAGGGTGGCTTCGTGGAACAAGAAGCGTATTCGCGGTTGGGAGCAGACCTCGTTATGGCATATGGCTACCGTTGATCGCGTAGGTAAGAAGTATGCTTTGAGTGAGAAACGCACCTCGAAGGGTAGCGGTGCTTTGCAACCTCAATTGGAGAAGTCTATGGAGGTGTTGCGAAATCGCCAAAATTACACCGATTCGGCGGATATGATCAACCTCAAGTGTGTAATCCATATGGTGCAGGATATGCACTGCCCGGTGCATATATATTATACCGAGGATGATGATTGCTTCGGAAAGCGAGTGAATGGTAAGAAGATCTCCACTCGCAATCAGATGCGTATCTATTACGAGGGCAAAAAGACCACTCTCCACAAAGTTTGGGATGGTATGTCTATTCGCGAGCTCTACCCTGAGTTTGAAAGAGATTACGAGAAGTTCCGCGTGGAGTTGGATAAGGTGAAGCCAAAGAAACGCGCAAAGATGTGCCAGGGCACTACAGCCGATTGGCTCGTGCAGAATGCTAAGGATTGCCGCTATATCTACGATGAGATTGATCGCGAGGACCATATCGACTATAGTTATATTCTTCGCAATAAGAAGCTCTCCAAGCAGCAGTGCCTTCGTGCATCGTATCGCTTGGCGCACGTGCTTAACGAGTGCTTGAAGTAGATTTTAAGTTGTTATGAAGAGGATTATCGCAATATCTTTGCTTATAGTGGCTCTTTTCTCGGTGGAAAGGGCCTTGGCTTGGGGTGGTTGGGCACATAATTTTATTACCTATACCGTTGAGCGACACCTCGAGCCCGAGGTTAAGAGCAAGATAGAGAGGTATCTCGGCTCATCGATGATTGACCATTGCCGTTGGATGGATCAGATTCGCAAACCCGTGCGTAACAAGAAACATCCCGAGCACGACTATCACTTGCCGTGGGCGCATACCCTTGCTTGGCATATGATTACTGCCGACAAGAACTTGCAGTTGAGCAATGAGCGTGCCTACAATAACGATGGCGATCTCCTTCCGAACTTGAAGGTCTGTATCGAGAATTTGAAGAATCATCGCAACCTCACCGATTCGGCTGTGGTGGTCAACTTGAAGTGTGTGATTCATATGATGGAGGATATGCACTGCCCTTGCCATATCTACTATACCGAGTTTCCGGATTGCTTCCGTAAGCCGGGCGTAAAGTATCGTTGGGATCTCTTTCCTATAGTGTATGAGGGCGAGAAAGCAACCTACCATAAGGTTTGGGACGGCTTATCAATCCTTGCGCTCTACCCTGAGTATGACGAGGATTACGCAAAGTTCCAGGCAAAGTTGGATAACCTCTCGCCAAAGAAGCAGGCGAAGATTTGCGCGGGCACACCCGATGATTGGGCACTCGAAACAGCCAAGGATTGCCGTGTAATCTACGAGTGGGCAAAGCCAAACGACCACCTCGACCGCGAGTTCTTGCAAAAACGCCGCAAACTGACCTTACAGCAGTACCATCGAGCTTCCTACCGCTTGGCTCACGTGCTGAATGAGTGTATGAGATAGTGGGTTTTAGTTCAATAAACAACAAATCGCAGAGCGTTAACTCTGCGATTTGTTGTTTATAGCTATTTTAACCAATTAGTATGTTCTCAGCTGGAATACAATCTTGTTGCAGTACAACTCACCTTCGTGCAAGAGAATTGACGGGAAGTCGGGTTGATTTACTGCGTCAGGGTGTACCTGGCACTCGATGGCCACACCTGCATAGTCCTCATAACGACCGCCCGACTTGGTGATAGGGCAGCCACCCGAAAGCCAGTTGCCGGTATAGACCATACAGCCCGGTTGCGACGAGAGAACCTTAACCAAGCGACCTGTCTTCTCGCAGCGCAACTCTCCAACCTCGCCCAAGATATTCTTCTGCCAGCCATCAACCACGAAGAAGTGGTCGTGACCGCGGAACAGATCTATATGGTTGAAAATCGAGCCTATATCCTTGCCCAAGCGATTCCAATCGGTGAAGTCCTGTGCAGAACCCTTCATCGGAAGCAATTTTCCCGTAGGAATTTGCACCTCGTTAGCCTCCAAGACATACTTTGCGTTGAGCTTCAACTCGTGGTCGAAGATATTTTCGCCACTCGCCTCGCCCGCCAAGTTCCAATAGACATGGTTGGTGAGGTTTACAGGGGTTGTGCCATTGCTCTTTGCGAGGTAGGTGATTTCGAGGTTGTTCTCGTCATCGAAGTCGTAGATAGCCTCTACGGTCAATTCGTGCGGATAACCCTGGTCTCCATCCTCCGATACCAACGAGAATACTACGCGATTGGTCTCCACGCGCGACTCCCACAACTTGTTGGCATAGCCCTTTGTACCTCCGTGGAGGTGGTTAGGACCATTATTTACTTCGAGGCGATACTCCACACCCTCGATGGTCATCTTGCCACCAGCGATGCGGTTTGCAACGCGACCTACCGACTTACCACTTGCAGCACCATCGCCGAAGTAGCTCATTGGGTCCTTGTAGCCGAGCACTACATCGTCGATATTTCCGTTGCGGTCAGCATACTTTACCGATACGATAGCTGCACCTATATTAGTAAGTTGCACCTCGCTACCGAGCGCATTCTTCATCGTATAGATGATTATAGCCTCACCCTCAGGGGTTGCTCCCCAAACGTTCTGTTCAATAGTCATAGTAGTTCAGTTTTGAAGTTTTATTCGAGCGGTTGAACATTAGCTAAAAGATAGTCAATGCGCTTCAAGCATTCCTCCTTGCCGATGAACGATGTTACATCGTACATACCAGGGCCCTTGCCTGCGCCAACCAAAGCCAAGCGCAAAGTGTTCATAATCTGCCCCATACCGTACTCCTTCTCGGTAATCCAAGCGTGAACAATCAGCTCGGTATTCTCCAACGAGAAATCCTCAATCGAAGCCAAAACCTCGCGCAACTCTGCCAAGCGAGCAGGGTTTTCGCCCTTCCAATACTTCTTCAACTGCTTCTCCTCGTACTCGGTTGGAGCGATGAAGAAATATGAGGTCAAATCCCACAAATCGCTAACAAATGTAGCACGCTCCTTCATAATGAAGGCTGCCTTGCCTGCAATCTCGTCCGACACCTCGATGCCGTGCTCGCGGAGAATTGGCTGATAGAATGCACTCAACTCCTCTGCTGACTTGCGGTGCATATACTGAGCATTGAACCACTTTGCCTTATCTGGCTGGAAGCGTGCACCAGCCTTCGATACGCGGTCAAGCGAGAATGTATCAATTAACTCCCGCATAGAGAAAATCTCCTGCTCGGTGCCTGGATTCCAACCCAAAAGAGCCAACATATTTATAAATGCCTCGGCAAAGTAACCATCCTCGCGATATCCGCGTGCTGTCTCGCCTGTAGTTGGCGATACCCAATGCAATGGGAATACAGGGAAACCCATCTTGTCGCCATCACGCTTCGAGAGCTTGCCACCACCTGTAGGCTTCAAAAGCAATGGTAGGTGAGCAAACTCAGGCTGAGTATCGGTCCAACCGAATGCCTTATACAAAAGGTAGTGCAATGGCAACGATGGCAACCACTCCTCGCCACGAATAACGTGCGAAATCTCCATCAAGTGGTCGTCTACGATATTCGCCAAGTGGTAGGTTGGCAGAGCATCTACCGACTTATACAAAACCTTATCGTCAAGCGTAGAGGTATTTACCTCCACATCGCCACGAATCAAATCGTGCATCTTCACAACCTCATTCTCAGGCATCTTGAAGCGGATAACCCAGATGTCGCCACGTGCAATACGCTCCTCGACCTCCTCCTTCGATAACGAAAGCGATGTTGGAAGGGTAGTGCGAACCTTGAAGTTGTAGGCAAAGGTCTCGCCTCTGCCCTCATACTCCTTGCGGAGAGTATCCAACTCCTCGGCAGTATCGAATGCGTAGTATGCCCAACCCGCCTCAACGAGTTGTGTAGCGTACTTCAAATATAACTCGCGACGCTCGCTCTGACGATATGGTGCGTGAGGACCTCCTACGCCTACACCCTCGTCAATCTCGATGCCGCACCATTTGAGCGACTCGATAATATAATCCTCGGCGCCAGGTACGAAACGCTGCGAATCGGTATCCTCGATACGCAAAATCATCTTTCCTCCATGACGACGAGCAAAAAGGTAGTTATATAATGCTGTGCGCACGCCTCCGATGTGGAGTGGTCCTGTCGGACTTGGCGCAAAGCGAACTCTTACTTCTCTTGTCATATAGCCTACTCCCACAAATTTCTTGGATATACGCCCTCCTCAATCAACTTCTCAATCTTTGCAACCAACATTGGCTTATCCTCCTTGTAGGTTACGCCAAACCACTGTGCTGTGGTCGAAAGCACCTTCAAACGAGCCGAGCCATTGCCTACAAGCTTGTTTACCATCAAAGGAATGAAGAACTCTGCCTTAAGGTTTGTCTTAACATCGTCCGATGCGAGGAACTCCTTGAAACCCTCCTCCGAGTGTGCGAAGTAGTCTGGAGTAAAGCCGAAGAAATTCATCGAAACTGGAGTATTCTCCTCGAGTGGCTCATCGGTGCCAAGGTCGTGGAATACGATAGTACCCTCGGCATTACGCTCAATCTTTGTGCGCTCAACCATAGAGGTGAGGAAACGATTCTCGTCCATAGTACATACACCACGCGATACGGTACCATTGTCCGACAAGGTCTTGTTTACCTCGTAGCCAATCATCGCGTACTCGCCCTTTGCTCCGTCCAACTGCGAGAGGTACTCGCCCATTACGCGGTATGCGTCTGTGCCATAGAAGTCGTCAGAGTTGATAACTGCAAATGGCTCATTTACAGCCGAAACACCCTGCATTACTGCGTGGTTTGTACCCCAAGGCTTCTCACGTCCCTCAGGAACGGTGAATCCCTCTGGCAAGTAGTCCAACTCCTGGAATACGAAATCAACATCGATGCGACCACCAAAACGCTCTGGCGAGAACATCTCCTTGAACTCCTTCTCGAAAGAGTGACGAATAACAAATACCACCTTGCCAAATCCTGCACGGATAGCATCATAAATCGAATAGTCAATAATAGCCTCGCCGTTAGGACCAACTCCGTCCATCTGTTTTAACGAGCCATAGCGCGAGCCCATACCTGCGGCAAGCACCAAAAGTGTAGGTTTTACCATAATCTCTATTGTTTATTTGTTTAGTTATGTTTCCGTTTTGAGTATAAAATACTCACAAAGATATATATTTTATGCGAAACAAAAAAGAGGAAACCGAAATTTCCTCTTCTTTGCCACCTATTTTGCTCTCGCCTTGAAATCGGCGATAACATTTCCGAACAAATCTTTCGCTACAACGTGTATCTCTGCATCGGGATCCATCGGTACATATTGCCAGATATGATCGCCCAATTTCGGAGTCTGCCATGCAGCCTTTTTAAGTTGTGCAGGCTCGGTTATTTCGCCAGCCAGGCTTTTTTCAAGAGTAGGCCAATACCAATCGCGATACTTCAAATCGTAAAGACGCTTACGAGCCTTACCTCTACCGCCGGTGCTCTCTGTAAACTCGCAAGTGTAGGCTCCCCAAATATTCACAAGAATAGCAGGCTTATCCTCTGCAGTAGCTGCCGAGGCCTCGGTTTCGTACTTATTTTTTGTACCTGTACGCGAGGTGATTGGATAGTGCCACTTATTCTCGCCATTATCGTAGACACGATAGTGGGCTGCACCCTCGTTATCACCATATGGCACATAGGTTCTCTTTATTTTGCCATTATTGAACCGATAGTGAGCAATAGCAGCAGGTGTACCCTCACAGTTGTCGAATGTATACCATCCCGTACCCGCACCAGACGGATGCACAAACTGATAGATAGGCTTATCGTTGAACTTTATCTTCTGCGAGCGATCGGCGTGGTGATGACCGATAAGGGTAACCACCTCATAGTCCTTAAAATAGTTCGCCACGCGCTCTCCATCGAGCTGTAAGAACTTTCCTTTGGAATTGAGCAAACCTGCGTGTGCAACATAGATGATACGATCCACTTTACTACGATCGAGAGCCGCTATATCGCGCTCGAGCCAACTATGCTGATGCTCGCAAAGGCGAATCCAGCACCCCTTAGTAGCCTTTGGATCGCGAGTTGAGTGGGCATCTGAGGTTATGATAAAGAGGTTATCCACAACAACATAGTGGTCGCGACCTATAGTAAAGGAGTAGTATGCAGGGCCAAGATCGCGATTGAAGTCGGCGCGCGATTGGTAGACAGTCTCCTCGGTGAAATAGGTACCCTTCACAGCAGGGCGATTATGGTCGTGATTGCCCATTGAGTTGAATATAGGAGCATCCACCTTCGTATCATCCATATAATTCTTGAACGAATAACCACCCGTACGGCCCTTGTAGCCCGGACGAGTTCCCGGATGGGTCATATCGCCAAGCGAGATGACATATACAGGCTCCTTTGTTGCCTTCACACACTCATCCAAAGTCTTTACCAGCGACGCACGATACTTTTCGGCATCCTCCTTGTGATTCCATTTGAAACGGCCATTCGCAACGTGAATATCAGCAATCGCATAAACCGAGTAGGAACTTTGATCAACCTCCTTCAGTTTGAAGTGGAATGATTGTTTTTTCAACTCTGGATTCACTCGCTTGTAGAATTGAGGAGCATTACCAACTCGCTCCACCTCATATCCCGAAGGGATTGAGATATAAACGAATTGACAATGAGGATCTTTAACCTTTGTAGGAAGCGAATATGCACCTTTCGCATCGGTCTTTGTCATATTCACTCCGTCGGTAACAACAACGCCTGCAACACCTTTGCCATCGCAAGTCACCGTACCGGTTACGCCCTTTTTGGCGGCAGTAGCTGATTGTATGCCAAAGCACACCATTAACGTTACAACTAAAATTGAACGAAGTATCTTCATACTCTATATTACTTTATTACTTTATTACTTTATTACTTTATTACTTTGCGTGAGCCTCGAATTCAGCCACAACATTACCCATTGCATCCTTGGCAACAACCTTGATTGTTGCATCTGCGTCAGCAGGGATATATCTCCAAATATGGTAGCTACGCTTAGGACTTTGCCAATTAGCCTTGTAAAGTCGCTGACCCTCAGGAATCTCGCCTGCCTCACTCTTGGCATAAGCGTCCCAATACCAATCGCGGAAGGTCAAATCGTAGCAACGCTTCACCACTTTACCCTTACCGCCTGTGCTCTCGGTAAATTTACAAGTATATGCATTCCAAACATTTACAAGAATTGCGGGTTTATCCTCCGGGGTAATCTCAGCCTCCTCGGTAGCACGCTTCTGCTTCGTGCCCGTACGCTCGGTGATAGGATATGCCCACTTATGGTTACGGTTGTCATAAACACGATACTTTTGACCCTTATTTGTTCCGTACGGCACACAAGTTCGTGTGAACTTACCATTTTTGAAAGTGTAATCTACAATGCTTGCAGGAGAGCCCTCGCAGTTGTCGTAGGTGTACCATGCAGTACCTGCTCCCGAAGTGTGATAGAACTGATAGAGAGGTTTGTCATTCCAAGTCTTCTTGATCGAGTGATCTGAGTGGTGGTGACCAATAAGGGCGAGAATCTCGTAGCCCTTGAAGTTATCGAGCACCTGCTCCAAATCCATCTGCATCTTCTTGCCTGCATAGCCGAAGAGTCCGCAGTGTGCTACGATAACAACGCGGTCTATATCTGCCTTGTTTACAGCTGCCATATCCTGGGCAAGCCAGTTATGCTGATATTTATCGAGTTTGTACCAATAACCCTTTGTGGCGTTAGGATCTGTTGTTGGGCCCGAATCCTTTGTAATTACATAGGTGTTGTCGAATACTACATAGTGCTCACGTCCAATATTGAATGAGTAATACTCGGGACCAACCTCGCTGTGGTAGTCGGCACGCGAGAGATATACGGTCTCGTCATTGAATACCTCACCCTTTGGAGCGTGGTTGTGGTCGTGATTACCCATTGTATTAACCACCGGGATATCAACCTTGGTGTCCCCCAAGTAGTTCTTGAACGAATTGCCTTCCTCGCGACCCTTCCAACCTGGACGACTTCCGTTTTGAGTCATATCACCCAAAGTTACCATATAT